>JBEGJV010000064.1:0-8330 GCA_041184385.1 Actinomycetota bacterium | reverse complement strand
GCATAACGGGCCTCCATGCCCTTCTTGATCTTCGGGAAGAAGAAGAAGCGCATGAGGATGAACAGCACGATGAACGAGCCGGCGGCCCAGTAGAGCTCCTTGCTCTCCGGTGCGATCGGGTTCGGCGCGGACTTCTCCACGACAGTCGTCGTGGTGGTGGTCGCGCCGGCTCCTGACGTGTTCGACGCCATAGGTGCGGCGGTGTCGTCGGTCGGCACCGTTGTGTCGGTCGACGAACCCGATTGCACCAGACGCACGTGGATCACACGGCCGTTCGATTGGGTGACTTTCGCAGTCAGCATCTCAGCTCCTGGACTCCGTACAGACGGAGATCGTTGATGGACTCGGACTCAGTTTCGCCTTAGGCGAACTTGAGAAGAATGAACACCACGAAGCCGATGAGCGCGAGCGCTTCGGTGAACGCGATGCCGAGGAACATCGTGGTGCGGACCATGCCGGCAGCTTCGGGCTGACGGGCCATCGCCGAGACCGACTGGCCGACGAGGTAACCGATGCCGATGCCAGGTCCGATTGCGGCGAGACCGTAGGCGTAGCCGGCCGACATAGCGGCGTTGGCGTTCTTCTGGTCCGCAGCGGTGATTTCCGCGACGAGGTGTGCAATTGCTTCCATTGTGTTTTCTCCTATGAGTGGTTTGGTGGGAGACCTATGTGACCGGGCGGGTTAGTGCTCGGGGTGCGCCGCCCCGCCGATGTACACGGCGGTGAGCATTGCGAAGATGTATGCCTGCAGGAACGCGACCAGCACCTCGAACGAGGTGAGGAAGATCAGCATGAAGAAAGGCAGGATGCCGACCGGGATCAGCACCTTGTCCTTCGCCTGGAACAGGGCTTCCGAGAGCAGGGCGAACGTGACGAGCAGGATGTGGCCGGCCATCATGTTGGCGAAGAGTCGGACGGCCAACGAGAACGGGCGGACGATGATGGCCGAGATGAACTCGATCGGCGTCACCAGGATGTACAGCGCCTTCGGCACTCCCGGGGGGAACAGTGTGCTCTTCAGGTAGCCGCCGATGCCCTGGTGCTTGATGCCGACCGCGTTGTAGATGACCCACACGAGGAGCGCGAAGAACATCGGCACGGCCATGCGCGCGGTCGCGGGCATCTGGAAGAACGGGATGATTCCGGGCACGTTGCACAGGTAGATGAAGAGGAACATCGACATGAGGAACGGCGTCCAACCGAGGCCGTCCTTGCCCATGGTCTGCATGATGACGCCGTCCTCGATGAACTCGACGATGACTTCTGCGAGGTTGCGCACGCCCTTCGGCGCGGTGGATGCGTCCTTGCGGGATGCGAGAAGGAAGATGACGGTGCTGATGAGTGTCGCGAGAACCGCAATCAGGGCAATCTTGTTGAATGACGGAAAGAGGTCTTTCCACCGGAGAATCGAGTTGATCTCTGGAAACTCAAGAGCAATCACGTTGTGGTCCTTCAGTGTTTCTCAGCCGCGCTGGTCGGGGGACATTCTTGCCTATTCGGGCGCAATCCGGGAAATGCGAGTGAAGCGGCGATGTACTTCATTTCCCAGAAGAGGAGACCGAGGTGCGAGATGATGATAGTTGCACCGAGGGCAGGCAACGAAACCCATGACGCGTCGTGGACGAGCCACACCGCAAGGCAGATGAGGCCGAGCCGGATGAGGTAGCCGAACAAGCTGACCCCCATCATGAGCGCTAGTGAAATGGGTGCGGTCACCGCGATGAGCGACGCAGCCACGATGAAGTTCGCGAGAACGAGTGAGAGTGCGTAGGCGGACGAATACGCGCCGTGCAGACCCCAGATGACGCCGCACGCCACGAGGAAGACCGGTGTGACCCACAGGCCGCGCTTCACGATGTCCCTCGAGACGGACACCTCGGGCGCCTGGCCGGCTGCCGCGGCCGCGAAGGGGCTGGGGGTGGTCACTCGGCGACTCCCCGTGCCGACTTGGCACGTTCGCGCTCGAGCGTCTCCATGCGGGCGGAGTACGTGTAGTACATCTTCACGAACTGACCCGTGACGCCGAACAGGACGAGGCCGATCATGAACCACGGGGTGGTGTCGAGCCACATGTCGAGTCCGAACCCGATGAGGAAGAACACCAGCACCCCGCCGGCAAGTTCCGCGCCGTTGGAGATGCTCGAGTCGATGGGTGCCATCGGCTTCGGCTTGGGGAGCAATCTCACGGCAAAATCCATCAAATACAGGGGTTCACGACTTTGTGAATCCGTGGACAATCTAGATGAGCCGTGCGAGGGGCCGGCAAATCAGTGCAAGAAGGGCCCCTGTGGCATCCGCCACTCACCCGTCACGGAATGGGTGTCTCGGCGGCGTCGACCTGGTCCGGTTCGGGTGCCGGCTTGTTCAGGTCCGGGTGGAGAACCGTGTACAGGAACAAGACGATGGCCACCAGCCCGAACGGGGCGAAGTTGTTGGCCCGTGGGTAGAACACCGGGTACAGGACGAACCCGGACAGGAGCGCCGTCCACAGCCAGAGAATCGCGACGGCACGGCGGGGTCCGTGGCCGAGATTGATGAGCCGGTGATGGAGGTGGCCCTTGTCGGCCGTGGCGAACCCCTGTCGGCGGCTGACACGCCGGAGAATCGCGAAAGCGGTGTCGAATATGGGCACCCCGAGCACGATCAGCGGGATCGCGAGTGGCGCCAGGAAGAAGTAGGTCTGGCCGCTGAAACCCTGTGTGGTCGGGTCGGCGCGGCCCCCTACCACGCTGGTCGACACCGCGAGCAGGAACCCGAGGAAGTAGGCGCCCCCGTCCCCCATGAAGATGGTCGCCCTGTTGGCGTTGAACGGAAGGAACCCGACGCACACTCCGACGGTGATCATGGCAATCAGCGGGCCGAGGTTCGGCTCGCTGAGCAGGTGCAGGTCGCTGAGATGGCGGGAGTAGATGAAGAAACTCGTCGAACCGATGGCAACGATGCCACCTGCCAGTCCGTCAAGACCGTCGATCAGGTTGATTGCCTGCGTCATGCCGAGGAGCCACACGACCGTGACGATCGGGATCCAGTCGGATGACAACTGGAGAACCCCGACGAACGGCAGTCGGAAGTAGAACATCGTCACGCCGAACTGGACGAGCACCATGCCGGCAGCGACCGTGGCAAGGATGCGGGCGGGCGGGGACACTTCCTTCAGGTCATCGCGAGCACCTGTGGCAAGGATGATCGCGCCGGCGATGAGGATTCCGAGTGGTTCGGAGTTCCCCCGGAACAACGGTCCGAAACGGTCCATCTTCCATGCCATGGCCAGTGCAACGGCAAAACCCACGAACATCGCAAGGCCACCCAACTGTGGCGTGGGTTTCGTGTGCACCTTGCGTGGACCGGGCTGCACGACACGCCCCGTCCGGTGGGCCCACCAACGCACGACCGGTGTGGTGACGAACGTGACCAGGGCGGCACACAGGCCGACCATGAAGTAGCCGTTCAGATCACCCATGGTGCGAGCCTAGATAAGAAGTGGAAGGCGGACGGGCGACGCGGCGGCAGCGTCCGCTCGGGGGACGGTCAGAACTTGTTCGGGTACACCGGGAAACGGGCGCAGAGCGCCGCGACCTTCGACTTGACGGCGGCGACGGCCGACGCGTCGGTGCGGTGGCGGAGGGCCTCGGCGATCAACGAGGCGATGTCGGCCATCTCGGCCTCCTTCATGCCCTGGGTGGTGACGGCCGGGGTGCCGATGCGCACGCCGGAAGTGACGAACGGGCTGCGCGGGTCATCCGGGACCGTGTTCTTGTTGAGCGTGATGCCGGCTTCGTCCAGCACGAGTTGTGCTTCCTTGCCGGTGAGCTCGGCATCGAACGTGCGCAGGTCGACCACCATGAGGTGGTTGTCGGTCCCGCCGCTGACGATGCGGAAGCCCTGCTTCGTGAGTTCCTCGGCCAGCGTGGAGGCGTTCTTCACGATCTGGTGCGCGTACGCCTTGAACGACGGGTCGAGCGCCTCGCGGAACGCGACCGCCTTCGCCGCGACCGCGTGCTCGAGCGGGCCACCCTGGCTGCCGGGGAACACGGCCTTGTCGATGGCCTGTGCATGCTCTGCCTTGCAGAGGATGCAACCACCGCGCGGACCGCGCAGGGTCTTGTGCGTGGTGAAGGTGACGACGTCGGCGAAAGGCACCGGGTTCGGGTGCGCGCCGCCTGCCACCAGGCCCGCGAGGTGCGCGATGTCGAACATCAGCAGCGCACCGACCTCGTCGGCGATCTTCTTGAACGGCTCGGGGTCGAGACGACGCGAGTAACTGGTGGTGCCCGCAACGATCATCTTCGGACGGTGCTCGAGCGCCATCTGCCGGACCTCGTCGAAGTCGATCCGCTGGTCGCTGGCGCCGACCTTGTAGTTGACGAAGTTGTAGAGGATGCCACTGGCGTTCACCGGCGAACCGTGTGTGAGGTGACCACCGTGGTCGAGGCTGAGGCCGAGGATGGTGTCGCCGGGCTTCAGCAGGCCTAGGTACACCGCCATGTTCGCGCTTGCACCCGAGTGCGGCTGCACGTTCGCGTGGTCCGCGCCGAACAACTTCTTGACACGCTCGATGGCGAGCGACTCCACCCCGTCGACAATGGAGTTGCCGCCGTAGTAGCGCTTGCCCGGGTAACCCTCGGAGTACTTGTTGGTGAACACCGAACCGGTCGCACGCATGACGTCCGGCGAGGTGAAATTCTCGCTCGCGATCAACTGGAGACCGGTGTTCTGGCGGATGCGCTCCGCCTCGAGGAGGTCGAAGACCTCGGTGTCGTGGTCGTTTTCTGACGGCCAGGGCATTACTTGCTCGTTTCCTCGTTCTCGATGTCGGCCAGCATCGCCACGCGACGCTCGTGACGGCCTCCTTCGAAGGGGGTGGACAGGAAGGTGTTCAGGATCTCCTCGGCGAGGCCGATGCCGACGACGCGCGCACCCATGCTGAGCACGTTCGCGTTGTTGTGCTCGCGCGCCATGCGGGCGGTGTACAGGCAGTTGCAGAGAGCGGCGCGCACGCCGCGCACCTTGTTGGCGGCGAGTTGCTCACCTTGTCCGCTGCCGCCGAGCACGATCCCGAAGTCCGCCTTGCCGTCGCGCACCACGCGCCCGACACCGGCGCAGATCGGCGGGTAGTCACAGCTCTCGGTGGAATGGGTGCCCAGGTCCTGCACTTCATGGCCCGCCTTCTGAAGCACGGAAATGAGGTGCTGTTTCAGGTCGTACCCTGCGTGGTCTGCTCCGATTGCAATGCGTGACACGGCTGCCAGCGTAGTAGGCACACCCTCATGACCGCCTAGCGTCTTCGGCATGACACTTGACCCACGCACACCTGTTCTGATCGGTGTCGGACAGTTCGTCCAGAGAGCCGAGAACTTCGCTGACGCACTCGACCCGGTGGGGATGATGGGCGAGGCAATCCGCCGCGCCGCCTCCGATGCCGGGCTCTCCTCCGTGCCGAACCCCGACGCAATCCGTGTGGTCAGCCTGCTCTCGTGGAAGTACGGGAACCCGGCGCAGTTCATCGCGGAAGACCTCGGTCTCTCCCCCCGCGAGCTCGGCCTCTCCGCCATGGGCGGCAACACGCCGCAGACCCTCGTCAACACGGCCTCGCGGGAGATCCTCTCCGGCAAGGCAGACATCATCATCCTCACCGGCGGCGAGACGACGCGCACCCGTGCCCGCATGACGAAGGCCGGCGTGACCCCCGAGTGGCGCACGTCGGATGTCGCACCCACACCCGTCTCCGAGGACCTCCGCATGAACATGCCGGAGGAACTCGAGCGCAAGATCATGATGCCGATCCAGATCTACCCGTTGTTCGAGACCGCGCTGCGCGCGCGCTCGGGCCGGTCGATCGACGATCACCAGCGGCACATCAGCGAGCTGTGGTCGCGGTTCGCGCAGGTCGCGACGACCAACCAATACGCGTGGGACCAGAAGGGGCACACCGCCGAGGAGATCCGCACGGTCACGGAGAAGAACCGCATGGTCGGTTTCCCGTACCCGAAGATGATGAACTCCAACAACGACGTCGACATGTCGGCGGCCCTGATTCTCTGTTCGGCGGCGAAGGCCGAGGCGCTCGGCGTGGCACGCGACAAGTGGGTGTTCCCGCAGTCGGGCAGCGACGCGCATGAGCACGCGTTCGTCTCGCACCGCGAGCACTTCTGGAAGACCCCGGCAATCGAACTCGCGGGGCGCCGCGTGCTCGAGCTGGCCGGGCTCACGATCGACGACATCGGCATCATCGACCTGTACTCGTGCTTCCCGTCTGCGGTCCAGTTGGGTGCGCAGTCCCTCGGGCTCGACATCAACCGCCAGCTCACCCGCACCGGCGGTCTGCAGTTCGGCGGAGGACCGTGGAACAACTACGTCATGCACGCGATTGCCACCGTGGTGACCGAGCTCCGCACGAACCCCGGCGAGAAGGGTCTCGTGTGGGCGAACGGCGGTTACACCACGAAGCACGCGTTCGGCGTCTACGCCACCGAGCCGCCGAAGAACGGCTTCACATACGACTACCCGCAGGACCAGATCGATGCGCTGCCGAGCCGCACGCTCGCGTCGCCTTCGGAGGCCGCAGGAACGGCCACCATCGAGGGATATTCGGTGATGCACGACCGCGACGGCAACCCCGAGCGCATCATCGCGTCGTGTCTCCTCGCTGACGGCCGTCGTGCGTGGGGTGATTCCACCGACGCGTCACTCGGTCGCGACATGTGCACGAACGAGTTCGTCGGTGCGACCGTCACGCTCGATGCAGAGGGCGTGCTCCACGCATCATGAGCGACACCTTCCCCCGTCAGCATGCGCGCACGCAACGCCTGACCCTGGGGGAACCGCGCAACTTCACCATCTCCCCTGACGGCAGCCGCATCGTATTTGCCCGGTCTGCGACGGGGAGCGACCCGGTGAACATGCTGTGGGTACTGGACGTGGAAAGCGGCACCGAACGGTTGGTGCTGGACCCGAGGAACATCCCCGCCGATCTCGGCGCACTGACCGACGAGGAGAAGCGCAGGCGCGAGCGCGCTCGCGAGGGTGCCGGTGGTGTCGTCACGTACTCGTGCGATGCCGACGTCACGAAGGCGGTCACGGTCCTTGGCGGCCAGGTAGTGGTCGTGGATTTGTTGACTGATGACGTCAGCACTCCGGCGGTTGCACCCGGTGTCTTCGACGCGCGGCTCTCCCCCGACGGAACGCACATTGCATACGTGCGGGGCGCAACGCTGTGCGTCGGCGACCTTGCCGGCAACGAACGGGTCATCGCGCACGAGGACACGGCGAACGTCACGTGGGGTTCGGCTGATTTCATCGCGGCAGAGGAAATGGGACGCCAGCGCGGCTACTGGTGGTCCCCGGAAGGAACGCACATAGCAGCCTGCCGAGTGGACGAGTCCGCGGTCGACGTGTGGCACATCGCGGATCCTGCCCACCCGGAACGACCGGCATCGGAGCACCGGTACCCCGCAGCTGGGACACAGAACGCAACCGTCGACCTGTTCGTCATCAACGTCGCGTCGGCAACACGGACACCGGTCGGCCTTCCCGCCCACCGTGAGTACCTGAACTCGGTCAGCTGGACCGACGGTGGTCTCATCGCACAGACGCAGTCGCGCGACCAGCGTGCCGTCACCGTCAGCCGCATCGACCCCGCCACCGGCGACTGCACCACCGTGTTCGAGGACATCGACGATGCGTGGGTCGAACTCGTGCCGGGGGTTCCGTTCGCGGATTCGCACGGGCACCTGGTGACCTGTGCCGACCGCGATGGTGCGCGCCGGGTGCTCGTGGACGGCGTGCCCGTGACGCCACGGCATCTGCAGGTGCGCGGTGTCGTGTCGGGTGGGTCCCGCATCGTGTTCACGGCGAACGAGACCGACACACCGTGGGGGCAGAACGTCTTCAGCATGAACCCTGACGGGTCGGACCTGCAGAACATTCACCCCCTGGACGGCATCGTCTCCGCCACCGCCACCGGGTCAACCGTGGTCGCGCGCACGTCGTCACTCGCTGCGTCCCGCGCCGCATTCACGGTGCTGCTCGACAACCGGGAGATCGGCATCCATTCCCACGCCGAGGAACCGCTGGTGTCTCCGAACGTGCGCATCACCGAGGTGGGCCCTCGCCGCATCCCGGTGGCGATCATCACACCGCGCGACGGTCGCGACACGAAGCTGCCGGTGCTGTTTGATCCATACGGCGGGCCGCACGCGCAACGCGTGCTCTCGTCCAATGCGGCATTCGCCACGTCGCAGTGGTTCGCCGACCAGGGTTTCGTCGTTGTCGTTGCCGACAACCGCGGCACACCGGGCAAGGGTTCGGACTGGGAGCGCGAGGTTCTCCAT
>JBEGJV010000063.1:0-8483 GCA_041184385.1 Actinomycetota bacterium | reverse complement strand
GCGCACGAGTTCGTCACTCACGCCGCTGTCGCCGCGAGCGGACAGTTCCGCCTCGGCAGCGAGCACTTCGGTGTCCAGCGCGGCAAGGCGCTTGCGGATCTCGCCGTCGAGCCCGCCGACCTCTGCCTTCTCGCCGGCGAGAGCCTCGAGACGCGTCCGCAGGCTCTTCACTTCCTGACCGGACAGGAACAGGCGAAGTGCGCGCAGTTCGGCCTGCACCTCCTCGTGACGTCGCGCGGCCTCGGCCTGGCGCTCGAGCGGCCGCAACTGGCGGCGGACCTCGCGGATGAGGTCCTGCACTCGCAGCAGGTTCGCCTCCGTCGACTCGAGCCGGCGTTCGGCCTTCTCCTTGCGCTTGCGGTACTTCAGGACTCCTGCGGCCTCCTCGATGATCGCGCGTCGGTCCTCGGCTCGCGCGGTGAGCACCGCATCGATCTGGCCCTGGCTGATGATCACGTGCTGCTGGCGGCCGACACCGGCGTCCGACAGGAGCTCCTGCACGTCCAAGAGTCGGCACTCCACGCCGTTGATCGCGTACTCGCTGTCGCCGTTGCGGAAGAGGGTCCTGCTGACGGTGACCTCACTGAAATCGAGGGGCAGGAGCCCGGCGGAGTTGTCGAGTGTCAGCATGACCTCCGCGCGGCCGAGGGCGGAACGCTTCGACGTTCCGTTGAAGATGACGTCCTCCATCTTCTGCGAGCGAACCGACGACGGGGCCTGCGCACCGAGAACCCAGGCGATCGCGTCGACGACGTTCGACTTGCCCGAACCGTTCGGCCCGACGACGACCGTGACACCGGGCTCCATCTCGAGCACGGTCGCATCGGCGAAGGATTTGAATCCCTTGAGCGTCAAAGATTTGAGGAACACGGCGGTCCCAACAGTAATTCAGCCGTTGTGATTTGGAGGGATGTTGGTTGCCTGTGGAAAACCCTCGTTCACCACTCTCGCGTGTTCGTCAGCGTTGGCAACGTGGGCAATAACTGGTCGATCGACCTGCCGCCGTCACACGCTTGATGACACCTTTTCCACAGGACACGCATCCCTCACCCTCGCGTCCGTAGACCATGTGGTGCACCTGGAACCACCCGGTGTTGCCCTCGACATCGACGTACTGGGTGTCATCGAGGGTCGACCCGCCTGCTGCGATCGCGTCGGTGAGCACCGAGACGATGTTCGCCGCGAGCATGTCCACCTGCTTCTTCGTCAGTGAATCGACCGGCCTGTCCCACCGCATGCGGCAGCGGTGGAGGATCTCGTCGGCGTAGATGTTGCCGATGCCGGCCACGACATGCTGGCCGAGCAGGACCGGCTTCAAAGCTCCGCGCCGGCCCCGCAGTGCCGCACGGAGGACGTCGGCGTCGAACGGTTCGCAGATGGGATCGACCCCGAGCCGTGCCAGTTCGGGAAGGACCGCGTCCTCCTCCGCGGGGTCGTACACCACCACCTCGCCGAACGTGCGCGGGTCCACGAACCACATCTCTTCCCGGGCACCATCGCGCTCCTGCAGCGGCAACACAACATGCGTGTGGGGAGGACGTTCGGTCCCGGACTCGGCAATCAGCACGCGGCCGCTCATGCGAAGGTGGATCATGACCCGGTCACCGGTGTCGAGGTCGCTCAGCAGGTACTTGCCGCGGCGGCGCGCGTTCACGAATGTTGCCCCCGACAGACCGGCGACCACGGCCTCCCTGCCGACACGTCGCACCGATCGTTCGCGTCCGACCGTGACGTCACCGATGGGACGCCCGACGACACGTGACTCGATGCCCCTTCGCACCGTCTCCACCTCGGGCAGCTCGGGCATGTCAGTGCGTGAGCCGGGCGATTGCCTCGCGCGCGGCGACCTGTTCGGCTGCCTTCTTGGTGCGACCGCGCCCGGTGCCGAGCGTGCGGCCGCCGATGACCACGTTCGCCGTGAAGACGCGGTCGTGGTCGGGACCCTCACCGAGAGTCTCGTAGTGCGGCGCGTGGTGGCCCTGCTGCGCGCACAGTTCCTGCAGCGCCGTCTTCGCATCGACGGTGTCGAGCACGGGGATCATCTCCTCGACCGACTCGGCAAGGTGGCGGTGCACGAAGTCGCGGGCCGCAGCATCACCGCCGTCGATGTAGATGGCGCCGATCACGGCCTCGAATGCGTCGGCGAGGATCGAGTCCTTGTCACGGCCACCGCCCGTTGCCTCGCCGTGGCCAAGCATGACGAAGCCCCCGAGACCGATCTCTCGCGCGCGGTCCGCCAGTGCGTGCGTGTTCACGACGGCCTGGCGGAGGTCACTGAGTCTTCCCTCGGGATCATCGGGAAGTCGGTGGTACGCAACGTCCGCGATCACCCACCCGAGCACGGCGTCACCGAGGAACTCGAGACGCTCATTGGATCCGGGCTCGTCGAATTCCGCCTGGTACGAGCGGTGCAACAGGGCGAGTCGCAGGTGGCTCTCGTCGAGGAACCGGTAGCCGAGACGACCCATCAGGTCGTTCAGGTCGGGTTCGACCGGGCGTTCCATGGCGGTCAGGCGCCGTGGGCGCGCATCACGTAGTCGACCGCGTCGCGCACGGTCTTCAGTTCCGACAGTTCGTCGTCGTCGAACGCGAAACCATCGAGCGTCGCGGAGAACTCGACCTCGAGCGCGTCCACGAGCTCGATAAGTGCGATGGAGTCGGCGCCGAGGTCGTCCACGAAGGTCTTGTCCTCGGCGACGAGAGCGGGATCGATCTCGAGGATCTCGCCGAGATGACGGGCGACGGTTGAGACGACGGAGCTGCGTTCGATGGATGCCATGGTGATGTCCTGATTCTTCAGTCGTTGGTGGTTGCCGAGATGGCCTCGCGGATGGCGCCGACCATGTCGGTCTGGACCATCTCCTGTGCGACCTTGATGCCGTTGACCATCGCGCGCGAGGTGCTGGAGCCGTGCGAGATGATGCACACGCCGTCGATGCCGAGAAGGATCGCACCACCGGTGTTCTCCGGGTCGAACGTTGCGTACATGGGAAGCAGCGCCGGCATGAGTGCATCGGCGTGCTCCTTGTACTCGGGCTGGGTGATGGCCTCGAACAGCGCCTTGATGACGCCACGGAGCGTGCCCTCGAGCGTCTTCAGCACCACGTTGCCGGTGAACCCGTCGGTGACGACCACATCGACAGTGTCGGTCATGATGTCGCGGCCCTCGACGTTGCCGATGAAATTGATCCCCTGCGCCGCCGCAAGCAGGTCGTAGGCCTCCTTGCGGAGGGTGTCGCCCTTCCCCGGCTCCTCGCCGATGGAGAGAAGGCCGACTTTCGGGTTCTCGATGCCGTAGCGCTTGCGTGCGTACACCGAACCCATGACGGCGAACTGGACCAGCCAGTCGGCCTGCACCTCTGCGTTCGCACCCGCGTCGAGGAGAACCGTGGGCGTGGACCCGGGCACCGGGACGGGTGTCGCGATGGCGGGACGGTGGACGCCCTTGATGCGGCCCATGCGCAGAAGAGCGCTCGCCATGGTGGCGCCGGTGTTGCCGGCCGAGATCATTGCGCTCGCCTTGCCGTCGCGCACGGCCTCGGCGGCACGCACGAGAGTGGAGTCGCGCTTCTTGCGGACCGACGACGCGGGGTCATCGTCCATCTCGATGACCTCGCTCGCGACGATCAACGGGAGGTCGCCCGCGCCATCGAGACCTTCGGGCCCGATGAGGACAACGGGGAAGCCGGCGTCTGCGGCTTGGTGGGCGCCAGCGACGATTTCGCCGGGGGCGCGGTCGCCGCCCATCGCATCAACGGCGATCGGCAACATGAACTGTGAGGCTTACTGCTCGACCTGAACGGCCACGCGACCCTTGTACCAACCGCAGGTGCCGCACACGGTGTGGGGCAGCTTCGCGGCCTGGCAGCGCGGGCAGGTGCTGCGCGACGGGGCGCCGAGACGCCAGTTCGAGGCGCGACGCATGCGAGTCTTCGACTTCGACTTCTTCTTCTTGGGAACGGCCACCGTGGTCTCCCTTAACTAGAGGCACAAACGCCCTTGTGGGGGCTCGAAAAGGATAGCCCGAAACGCCGAAAACCTACTCGGAGGTCTCGGGAAGCCTGCCCTTCAGCACCTCGAGGGCCGCCCAACGGTCGTCGACGGCGGGCGCCGAGCACGTGCAGGACCCGGTTTTCAGGTCCGTGCCGCAATGGGGGCAGAACCCCGGGCAGTCCTCCCGGCACAGCGGCCCCAGGGGGATCGCAACGAGCAGGTTCTCGCGCACCATGGGCAACAGGTTGATCTGGTCGTTCTCGATGGCGTACGCGTCGGGGCTGTCGGCCACCACCTGGTAGAGCTCGTCGACGTCGATCTGCATGCGTTCGCGCAGTGGTGCGAGACAGCGGCGGCACTCCCCCGTCCACGTCGCTGACGCGTGTCCGTGCACGGATATCCCGTTCGACAGCGCCTCGAGATGCACGTCGACATCGATCGGGTCGTCGGTCATGCGCGCATCATCGAAGGTGAGGTCGGCCGACGCGACGGAGACGATGACATCCTTCGTGTTGCCCGGCCGGCGGAGCAACTCGACGACGTTGACGATGAGGGGCGTCGCCACGGGAGTGGGGCCTAGAAGCGGTCCTGGTCGAAGAACGCGTTGCCCTGCTCGCCGGGCTCCTGCGGTGCGGCCTCCGGCTCTGGCTGCTCGTGCATGCCGATGGACAGGCGGGTGCGCCCGGTGTGCACCGTCTTCTGCAGCCGGTCGAGGAGGATCTCGAAGCTGGCGAGTCGCTGGTCCAGGAAGTCCTCGGTCTCGTTGCGTTGGCGACGGCTTTCTTCCTCGGCGGCTTCCACCACCTGGCGGGCACGCGACTCGGCGGCACGCACGACCTCGGTCTTCTGCACCATGCGCTCTGCCTGCTGACGGGCGGCGGCGATGATCTCATCGGCCTCGCGCTTCGTCTTGTCGAGGAACTCCTGGCGCTCCTTCAGCATCCAGCGCGCCTGGCGGATCTCCTCCGGGAGGCGCTCGAGCGCGTCCTCCAGCATCTCGATGACCTCGTCGCGGTCGATGCGTGGTGTGCTGCTGAGCGGCACGCTCGGGGCGGTGGCAATGATGTCGACCGTGCGGCGCAGGAGGATCTCGGTGTCACCGAGACGGGCCTGCACGGGTGCGGGTTGCGGGTACGTGTCGTCGATCAGGTCGTCGTCGAGGTCATCGAAATTGTCGCGGGGCATCACTTTCTCCGGTTCAGGATGGACGTGAGGTCTTTCACGATGGAGGGGTGGACCATCGACGAGACGTCACCGCCGTTCGCGGCGATGTCGCGGATGTAGCGGCTGCTGATGAACGAGAAAGCCGGGGTGCAGGGCACGTACACCGTGCGGACCCCCGACACGGCGAAGTTGGTGTGGGCCATCTGCTGCTCCACCTCGAAGTCACCCGACGTGCGCAGGCCCTTCACGATGCAGAGTGCCTTCACGGCCCGCGCCGCGTCGACGGCGAGCCCCGGGAACGCATCCACCGAGACTCCCTTCACATGGGAGACGGAGGACTTCACCATTGCGATGCGCTGGTCCATGGAGAGCGCACCGGAGGGCTTGTCGGGGTTGTGCATGACGGCGACGACGACCGAGCCGAACAACTCGGCTGCCTGCTCGACGACGTCGAGGTGGCCGACATGGAAGGGGTCGAAACTGCCCGGGTACAACACGGTGCTCATGACGGTTCCACCGTACCTTCTTCTTGCTCCCGGCGAGTGAGAAATGTGACCACCGAACGTCCGTAACGCTTCTCCCGCTGGGACTCCCATCCGTCGGGCACGACGATCGGCGAGCCGGACTCGATGACGACAAAAGCCCCTGGGGACAGGTTCCTCACCACGGCCGGCCAGGCATCGAATCCGTACGGCGGGTCGGCAATCACGAGACTGGCGGCGTGCGCCGAGACCATGGACGACGTCGCGTCGCCGGAGACCACCGTCGATCGTTGCTCGAGACCGAGAACGCGCAGGTTCGTGCGCAGGACCTCGAGCGCCTTGCGGTCCGATTCGACGAAGGTGCAGTGCGCCGCCCCGCGGGAGAGTGCCTCGATGCCCATGGCACCGGTCCCGGCGAAGAGATCGAGCACACGCGCGCCGTCGACGAGGTCGAGGCTGCCGAGAGCGTTGAACACGGCCTCGCGCACCTTGTCGGTGGTGGGTCTGGTCGCATCGCCCACGGGTGATTCGATCCGCCTGCCGCGCAGGTCACCCGCCACTACTCGCACAACGGACAGACTACGGAGGTGATCACCCCGAGCGAGTCCATTGTCTGCGTCGACTGCGGCGGGCCGTGCCATCTCATCACGATGCCCCGCGAGGACAACACGTGGGAGATCGGCGACATCGTGACCTACCGGTGCCGCGACTGCCGCGACAGGTGGGACCTCATCCTCACTGAGGACGACTCGGACGAACAGCCGGACTGACCGACGCTGCGGCGTCAGTTGTGCCGGGTGCCCCGGTCGAGGGGATCGAACTTCACGCCCACGAGGCATGCGTTCGCGATCTTCGTGGGGAGCATGTTGAACCAGAAGTTTGTGCTGAGGCGTTTCGGGTCGCGCACGAACTGCTTGTTCGACTCGACGGCCGACACCGTTCGGCGGGCGATGTCACCCGGGTCAGCCTTCGGGATGAGATGCAGCGTGTTGAAGCGGTTGACCACCTTCAGCACGGTGGGCACCGAGCCTTCGATGGTGTCCCACATCTGCGTGTCCACCGGCCCCGGCGACAATGTGGTGAGGTTGACAGGGGTGTTCTTCAGCTCGCGCTGCAGCGAAGAGTGGAAGTTGAAGATTCCGGCCTTCGTGCCGCAGTACACGGACATGCCCGGGAAACCGGCGGTGCCGGCGAGCGACGACACGAACACGACGTGACCGCGTCCCCGTTCCAGCATCCCGGGGAGGACGTGCCGCGTGAGGAGCATCGGGGTCTCGAGGTTGAGACGCGCGACCGTCCTGATCTCGCGGGAATCCTCCACCGCGAACGGCGTGTTCGTCTCGAGCCCGGCGTTGTTCACGAGCACGTCGATCGGGCCGTGCTTCGACTCGATGTCGGCAATGAGGGTGTCGACCACCCGGTCGTCACTGAGGTCGGCGACGACCGCATTCCCCCCGATGGAAGCAGCCACCTTGTTCAGTGAATCAACGCTGCGTGCCACGACCGTGACCCTCGCACCGCGCTTGGCGAACTCGCGGGCCATGGCTTCGCCGATGCCGCGCGATCCTCCCGTCACCACGACGTGCATGTCCTTGACTTTCACGCATTCCCCCGTTCGACGCGCCCGACGGCGTCACCGTAGCCCAGGCTCTCAACCCTTCAGCAGGTTGTCCTCCTGCTCGGCGGTGAAGTACAGATCGATCTCGTCGCGGAGGTCGGGATGGGCCGACAGACCCGGGTCATCGCCCACGATGCGCACGGCCACCTCGCGGGCAGTCTGGATGAGGTCGAAGTCGGTCTGCAGCGACGCAAGGCGCAGGTCGCTGCGACCCTTCTGGATGGTCCCCATTACCGTGCCCTCACCCCGCAGCTTCAGGTCCTCCTCGGCGAGAACGAAACCGTCCGTCGACGACACGAGCGCCTCGACGCGCGGTGACGGGTCGTCGGTCTTCGTGCAGAGATGGCACGTGGAAGCGATGGCGCCGCGACCGACACGGCCGCGCAACTGGTGCAACTGCGCGATGCCGAACCGGTCGGCGTCGAGAATGACCATCTGCGTTGCGTTCGGGACATCCACTCCGACCTCGATCACCGTCGTTGCGACGAGAGCGTCAAGTTCGCCCGCACGGAACCGTTCCATCGTCGATTCCTTCTCCGCGGGCGGCATGCGGCCGTGGAGAAGCCCGATCGAGTGACCACTCAATTCGCCCGCCGACAGTTCGTCGAACACGGTCTGCGCGGACGCAACCTCGAGCTTCTCGCTCTCCTCGATCAGCGGGCACACGACGTATGCCTGCTCCCCGCGGCCGATTGCGTCGCGCACCGCCTGCCACATGGCGGACTCGGCCACGGGCGTGTTGACCCACTCCGTGACGATCGGGGTCCGACCCGGCGGCAGTTCGTCGAGCGTGCTCACGTCGAGGTCTCCGTAGACCGTCATGGCGGCGGTGCGAGGGATGGGCGTGGCGGTCATGACAAGAACGTCGGGCGTGAGGCCGTCGCCGGTGCCGGCCGCTTTCTCGCGCAGTTTCGAGCGTTGGTCGACCCCGAACCTGTGCTGCTCGTCCACGACGACGAGACCGAGGCTGCGGAACTCCACCTTCTCCTGGATGAGGGCCTGCGTGCCGACCACGATGTCGACGGAGCCGTCGACAAGGCCCGCGAGGACACGCCTGCGCTGTTCGCCGGTCACCTTGTTGGTGAGCAGTTCGACCCTCACCTCCCTGCCGCCGAAGAGATTGCCGTCATCCGGGATGACGAGTCCGTTCAACAACCGGCGGATGCCGATTGCGTGCTGGTCCGCCAGGACCTCCGTCGGCGCCATCAGTGCGGACTGGTGACCGC
>JBEGJV010000062.1:0-8520 GCA_041184385.1 Actinomycetota bacterium | reverse complement strand
GTCTACGCATCGCCGCTCGAGCGCACGCGAGAAACCGCGGCACCCATCGGCAAGGCGCTGAAGCAAAAGGTGAACATCCACAAGGGCCTGCTCGAATGCGACTTCGGCGACTGGACCGGCGCGCAGCTCTCCGACCTCATGAAGAAACCCGAGTGGGCAACCGTGCAGCGTGCGCCGAGCACGTTCCGGTTCCCGAACGGTGAGTCGTTCACGGAGATGCAGACCCGCATGGTGTCCGCACTCGACGACATCCGCTCGCGCCATCCCGGCGGCGTCGTGGTCTGCGTGTCGCATGCCGACCCCATCAAGGCTGCCGTCGCACACGCGATGGGCACGCACCTCGACCTGTTCCAGCGCATCGTGATCGGCACGTGCTCCGTGAGTGCCATCGCGTATTCGGGGTTCGGCCCCGTCGTGCTGACGGTCAACTCCACCGGTTCGTCACTCGCGGAACTGAAGCCGAGCTGACATGACGTTCTACTTCGAGTTCGACGAGGCGGAGGCCTTCGCCACCGGTGCCATCGGCAACCCCGGCGAGCGCACCTTCTACCTGCAGGTGCGTGCCGAGGGCCGAACCATCAGCGTGAAGTGCGAGAAGGCGCAGGTCGCCCAGATGGCCGAGTACCTGCGCGGGATGCTGAGCGACCTGCCGGAGCCGAAGCAGATGCCGAGCATCGACATCGCGCGTCTGCAGGGCCCGGTGGAGCAGGACTTCGTGCTCGGAACCATCGGCCTCGGCATCGACCGGTCCTCCATGAAGATGATCGTGCAGCTCGAGGAGATGCCCGTCATCGACTTTGACGACGAGGACGAGGACGCCGACATCGACGAGTTCATGCTGGACGACGATGACGATGAATCGACCGCGAGCGTCGTTCGCGTGCTGCTGAACCCCGAGCAGGCACGAGCGTTCTGCGACATGGCCGACCTCACAGTGAACGCGGGGCGCGCGCCGTGCAAGTGGTGCGGTGCGCCACAGGACCCGTCGGGCCACGCCTGCCCGAAGATGAACTAGGGCCATGCCGGACACCGAGCAGTGGCGCTCGCTCCTCTCGCTCGGCGAGATGGAGGTCATCGGCCGCATGCCGAACTCGAGCAACGCGACGCTCCTCGTGCGGGTGACGCACGGAGACACGGAGACACGTGCGATCTACAAGCCCGGCAAGGGCGAGCGTCCGCTGTGGGACTTCCCTCCCGGTCTCTACAGGCGCGAGGTGGCCGCGTACGAGCTGTCGCGTGCGCTCGGGTGGAACCAGGTGCCGTGCACCGTCCTGCGCGACGGACCGTACGAGGAGGGGTCGGTGCAGTTGTTCGTCGAGTTCGATCCGCAGCAGCACTACTTCACCATCCACGAGGACCGCGAGGACCTGCACGACGAATTGCGCCGCATGGCGGTGTTCGACATCATCGCGAACAACACCGACCGCAAGGGCGGCCACGTACTGCTCGGGGCCGACGGGTGCGTGTGGGGCATCGACCACGGCGTGTGCTTCAGCGACGACTTCAAGCTGCGCACGGTGATCTGGGAGTTCGCCGACGAGGAGATCAGCGCGGACCTGATTGCCGCGGTCGAACCGCTGGCGCAGCGCATCCCCGCCGAGGTCGCCGAGTTGCTGACCGACAGCGAGATCGACGCGATGTACGAACGCATCGAGTGGGTGCTGCAGAACCGCGTGTTCCCCAGCCCCGGCAGCAGGTACGAGTACCCGTGGCCGATTCTCTGAGGGACACGCTCGAGGAGCTGGTGCACCGCGCCGACCTCGATGCTCTGGTGCGCCACGTGGACGACACGTGCTCGGCCCGCGAGTGGTCACACCTGGTGCATGTCCGCGACGCCGCCCGGGCTGCAGTGAGCACCGGCCGGCAACTGTGGCCGATTGCCACGCTCGCCAACTACAGGCTCGCGCTCTGGGCGCCCGCGGACGTGGCGGTGCGCGCCCTCGACGACACCGCGCGCACGTTCATGCCCGGCCCCGTCAGCGAGATCATCGCAGTGCACCACCGGTGGGAGGATCTCGAGCCGTTCCTGGCGGCGGGCCATGACCGCTCGTTGGTTGCGCACGAGCGCGCGCTGCGCGGGGACGACATCGACGCGGGTGAGCACTCGGCGCTCGACATCCCCATGGACGTGCAGGAGTGGGAGCCGCGCTACGAGCCGGCGTCCTACAACGACGACGGCGTCGATTCGCAGATGCCGGACGTGCCGCGCGCAGTCGAGACGGTTGCTGCCGCTCCCGGTGAGCCGGTTGATGACCCCGAGACCGTCACGGCGTTCCGTTCGCTGATGGAACCGTGGACGTCGCAGTCGAACGGCTCCGCACGGTGCACCGTCGCCGAGGGCGGTATCGCCGAGGCACTCCACGTCCACGGTGTCCGGTCGGCACGCATCGCCAGATTCGAACCACAGGAGGCGCTCGACCTGCTCGCGTGGGCAGGCGCTTCGGGCGGTGCCCACGGCAAGCGCCGCGGACTCGCGACCGGTCGCTCGAACGCGTGGTGGTTCCTCGCCACGTTCGCTGGAATGCAGGAGGACTGGCCGTGTGACCCGGACGAACTCGGCGACGTGATCGACGGGATGACGTTCGCCGTGTGGCAGGACGACTCGTCACCGGCTGACGGGTGGAACCTTCGTCTCGTGATCGAGGACACCGACGAGGGTCTTGCCTGCGCCGTGTCTGCCCACGACCACGCCTGAATCGATCACGGAGGAAAAGAAAAGCCCCGGCCTTCCGGCCGGGGCTTCCCTCAGTTCGTGTGATCCGTGGATCAGCGACCCTTCAGGGCCTCGATCAGCTTGGGGACGACCTTCATTGCGTCACCCACGATGCCGAGGTCGGCGACACCGAAGATCGGTGCCTCCTTGTCCTTGTTGATCGCGATGATGTTCTTGGAGCCCTTCATGCCCACCATGTGCTGCGTGGCACCGGAGATGCCGACTGCGATGTACACGTTCGGCTTCACGACCTTGCCGGTCTGGCCGACCTGGAACGAGTACGGCACCCAGCCGGCGTCCACGATGGCGCGCGATGCACCCGGGGCACCCTTCAGGAGCTTCGAGAGTTCCTCGATGAGGCCGTAGTTGCCGGCCTCGCCGAGTCCACGGCCGCCGGACACCACGATGTCGGCTTCGTCGAGCTTCGGACCGGAGGTCTCCTCCACGTGCACCGCGGTGACCTTTGCTGCGCCCGACTCGGGCACCGACACTGCGGTGACAGCGGCGGCTGCACCACCGGCGGACTCGACACCGAACGACTTCGGGCGGAAGGCCGCGAGGAACGGGGCCGAACCGGTGAAGGTGGTGGTGACGAGAGTGTTGCCGCCGAAGATCGGCGTGGTCACGGTGACACCGTCACCGCCGTCGGCGATGTCGACGTTGTTGGTGATGACCGTCTTGTCGAGCTTGACCGACAGGCGTGCCATGACGTCACGGCCCTCGTAGTTCTGCGGGAACATGATGAGGTCCGGGGTCTCGCCGCCGTCGATGACCGCCTTCATTGCGCCGGAAACGGCGACACCGGGCAGTGCGCCCGCGAGGTCGCCGGTTGCGTACACCTTGGTTGCGCCGTACTCACCGAGTGCGGCTGCTGCATTCGAGGCGTCCGCGCCGAGGAACGCAACAACGTTCGACGACAGCGAACGGGCCTTGGTGAGCAGTTCGAGTGTTGCGGAAGTGGGAGCGCCGTTCGCGACCTGCGCGAAGACCCAGATGTTGTTCAGTGCCATTGTTCTTTCTCCGTCCCTGCTCAGATGACCTTGAGGTTCTCAAGGAACTCGACGATCTTGCCGAAGGTCTCGCCATCGTCCTCGATGACTTCGCCGGCCTGGCGTGCCTCGGCCTGTGCGACGTTCGAGATCTTCTGGCCGGCGCCTGCCCAACCGACCGGCGTGACGCCGAGATCGGATGCGGTGACTTCCTCGACCGGCTTCGACTTCGCGGCCATGATGCCCTTGAAGCTCGGGTAGCGCGGCTCGACCACACCCGCGGTGACGCTGATGAGCGCGGGAAGCGGGCAGGTGACCTCGTCGTAGCCGTTCTCCGTCTGGCGGTCGACCTTCAGAGCGCCGCCCTCGACCGACACCTTCTTCGCGAAGGTGACGGAAGGAAGACCGAGCACCTCGGCCATCTGCTCCGGCACGGTGCCGGTGTAGCCGTCGCTCGACTCCGTCGCTGCGATGATCAGGTCGGCACCACCGAGCTTGTTCACCGCTGCCGCGAGGATCTTGGCGGTCGTGAGTGCGTCACTGCCCTGAAGTGCGGGGTCGCTGACGAGCACACCCTTCGCTGCACCCATGGCGAGAGCGGTGCGCAGACCGGAGGTCTCACCGTTCGGCGCCATGGACACGAGGCTGACCTCGCCGCCGCCGGCCTTGTCGACCAGCTGCAGCGCCATCTCGACGCCGTACGCGTCGGAGTCATCGAGGATGAGCTTTCCGTCGCGCTTGAGGGTGTTGGTGGACCCGTCCAGTGCACCGGGCACTGCCGGATCGGGAATCTGCTTGACGCACACGATCACGTTCATAGGGGTTCATTCTTACCCCCTGGTATTCCCGTCTCCCAACCCTGCGCGGCGTTTGGGTGTGACGGTTGTCCAGGGTCGCCGCGGGGGTCGCTGGTACCGTGGGAATCCTTGCGCCTCCTGCTTGTCGTCAACTCGTTTGCCTCGTCGGTGACCGCCCGCAACACCGTGGTGGTGCACCAGAAACTGGCCCGTCACCACGACGTCCAGGTTGTGGAGACGAACCGCCGTGGCCATGCCACCCGATTCGCCCAGGATGCCGCCCGGCGCGGGATCGACGTGGTCGTCGCCTTCGGCGGGGACGGCACCCTGAACGAGGTCGCCACCGGCGTGGCGACCACCGACACGGCCCTCGCGGTGCTTCCCGGCGGGTCGACCAACGTGTTCGCCCGCACCCTGGGGATGCCGAACGATTCGCTGCAGGCGGTCGACCTGCTCATCGATGCGCTCGACCGCAACGACATCTCGCCCATCGGCCTCGGCAGGTGCAACGGGCGTTACTTCACGTTCCACACCGGTGTCGGCTACGACGCGGCCGTGGTGCGCCGTGTCGAGGAGCGCGCCGCGCTGAAGCGGTACGCCGGTCACCCGTTGTTCGTGGTTGCGTCGCTGCGCACGTGGGCCCTCGACTACGACCGCAAGAAGCCGCACTTCGCCCTCACGTTCGAAGGCGACGCACCGGAAGCCCGTGTCGACGATGCGTACTTCTCGATCATCATGAACACGAACCCGTACACGTTCCTCGGCAACCGACCGCTCGACCTGGTGCCCGGGACGGATCTCGGCGCGGGGCTCTCCGTCGTCACGTTCCGCTCGATGAACGCGGGGCACATCCTGCGGTCGCTCGGCTCGGCGCTGCGCGGCGGCGGCGTGCCTGATGCCCCCTGGCTCGACATACGGCGCGACGTCACCCGCCTGACCGTCGACAACCCGACCTCGTTCCCGTACCAACTGGACGGCGACTACCTGGGCGAGACGCAGCGGCTCGAGTTCGAGCACGTGCCGGACGCGATGCGCCTGGTGCGCGCCGGCGCGTAGTCGACCCCCGTCAGTGGGGCGCGGAACCGTCGAACTCGGCCCGCACGCGCAGGGCGACGTCGGGAACGTTCGTGACGATGCCGTCGACTCCCCACTCGATGAGCTCGCGCATCCTGTCCGGGTCGTCGACGGTCCAGACGTTCACCTGCAGGCCGTGGGAGTGGCAGACATCCACGCAATTCCTCGTGAGGAACCGGTCCCAGGGGTGAATGGCGATGTGACCCGAATTGGCGAGATCCCGTGCGACCTTGTCGATGTCCTCGTCGCGCACACCGAGAGTCAGCCACGCGGTGCGGACGGTGGGTGCGAGCGTTCGCATCGCCTCCACCGTCGGGCGGTGGAAGGCGGAGATGACCCAGCGCGCATCCTCGTTCCGCTCCTCCAGCAGGCGAGCAACGGATGCGGCCAACCTGTCGGTCTCGTCGAAGTCGGCGTCCTCGGGCCAGTTCTTGATCTCGATGTTCACCCACATCCCGTCGCATGCATCCAGGGCCTCGTTCAGCATGGGCACGTGGTCGGGCAGTTCGTCGGCGTTCAGGTTGACGATGTTGCGACCGTCGGCAAGGTGATCGTCGTGGTGGACCGCCATGGCCCCGTCCTTCGTGCGGCGCACGTCCAGTTCCACGGCGTCGGACGCCATATCACCGGCGCGGCGGAAAGCGGCCAGGGTGTTCTCTTTTTCTGCCTTCGACGCCCCTCGGTGGGCGATGATCTGCGGGCGCTGCGACATGGTGAAGGTTCCTTCGGGGCCCGTTTCGGGCGACGGGCTGTGGATAACAAAATACATCGCTGGAACTTTGTGCCCGCCATTGTCACTCGCCGACTTCGCTCGTAGCGTTTGCGACGGCTGGGTGACCAGCCGATGAACCACCGGCAACGCGCGGCAACGCGCCTTACTGAAACCAAAGGAATCCCGACGTGTCGATCCTCGCGTCATCACTGGCTCTCGGTAACGCTGACTACACCTGGCGGATCAACGCCACATGTCGCGACACCGACCCGGAGTTGTTCTTTCCTGTTGGAACCACCGGCCAGGCGCTGCTGCAGATCGCAAAGGCGAAGGGCGTGTGCTGTGAGTGCCCCGTGAAGGTCGAGTGCCTCGACTTCGCGATGGAGACGAACCAGGACACCGGCATCTGGGGCGGTCTCTCCGAAGACGAGCGACGCGGCCTGCGACGCCAAGCTGCCGCCCGGGCCCGCGCACAGAAGATCTCCTCACAGAACGCCTGACGGCGTTCTTTTTGTTTGCGGCGCCGGTTGAGTGCGCCGGTCTCGCTGAGGGTCGCTGACTCAGTCGCCGACGAGCGGCACGCGCAGCTCGATGACTGTCCCGGAATTGCCGGGACGGGGCGACAGGTCCACCGACTGCAGTTCCGACGACGTCGCCTGCCGCATGTCGATCGATCCCGCAAGCTCAGTGGTGACGAGCGTGCGCACGATGGACAACCCGAGACCCGTCTGGGCCCCAAGATCGAAGTTCGGTGCGATGCCGCGACCGTCATCAACGACCGTGATCGCGAGCTCCGCGTCGTCGTGCGAGAGCGACACCACGACGTTGCCCCCGCCCTCACCCTCGGGGAATCCGTGGTCGATCGAATTCTGCAGCAGTTCGGTGAGCACGACAGAGAGCGGTGTCGCGATCGTGGCGGGGAGCCGTCCGCCGTCGCCGACGACGGTGAACCTCATCGGTCGGTCGGGCGACTGGAGACTCTCCTCCACCAGGCGGAGCAGCGGGCGGACGATTTCGATGAACGCGACGTCGTCGCCGGGTTCGCGCGACAAAGTCTCGTGCACGAGTGCGATGGTGCGGATGCGCCGCACCGACTCGGCGACGGCGGCCTTCGCCTCCGCAGACTCGAGCCGGCGTCCCTGCAGACGCAGCAACGACGAGATCGTCTGCAGGTTGTTCTTCACGCGGTGGTGGATCTCGCGGATGGTTGCGTCCTTCGACAGGATCATGCGGTCACGGCGACGCAGCTCGCTGACGTCGCGCAGGAGCATGACGGCACCGGTGGTCACCGGGTCACCGTCGTTGCCGGTCTCCACGATCGGGATGCACCGCGTCAGCAGCGTCACCTCGCTCGTCTGCTCGAACTCCTCCACCACGGGCTCGCACCGCTCGAATGCCTGCCGGACGGAACTGTCGATGACGCCGAGTTCGGCCAGTGTCTGGCCGACGAGCGTGGCCCTGATGCCCACGCGGTGCAGTGCCGACGTGGCGTTCGGTGACGCGTAACGGATGCGGGCCTGGTCGTCCAGCATGATCGCGCCGTCACCGACGCGCGGGGCCACACTGCTGTCGGCGACGCGGCCCTGGAACGGGAACCCACCGGATGCCACCATCTGGCTGAACCGGTCGAACATCTCGAGATACGTGCGCTCCAGCTCGCCGGGCTGGCGGCCGCTGCGGCGCGACCACTCCCGCGTGAGCACCGCGATGGTCTCTCCCTCGAGCTTCACGGGGATCGCCATCATCAGGCAGTCGTCGATGATCCCGTCCACCTTGATCTCGCCCTCCACGATGCGGAGGGTCGGGCACGGGGAGAGCCGCTCTGGAAGGTTCTAGGTATCAACGCAGCATCTCCGATTGAGACATCGTTCACGCTCGCGATGGATACCCCAGATGAGATGGCAAGGCGGGCCCGCGCGGCGGAGGCGTCAATCCTCAAGCTCAAGATGGGTGGAGTTGACGATGAGGCGTGCGTTGAAGCGGTACGTGGTGTCACGAACGCGACACTGCGGCTTGATGCGAACGGAGGGTGGAGTCGCGAAGAAGCGGCACGTCTGATTCCCCGCCTCGCTCGGTTCAAGATTGAGTTGGTGGAACAGCCACTTGCGATCGAGGATCGTGACGGTTTCGCGTGGCTCCGTGCTCAACAGGTCGGTGTGCCGATTTTTGCCGATGAGAGCGTGAGCACGGTGGAAGGCGTTGACGCGCTGGCCCGTGGCGTTGACGGAATTGTTA
>JBEGJV010000061.1:0-8925 GCA_041184385.1 Actinomycetota bacterium | reverse complement strand
GTGTCGAGATTCAGCACCTGGGTCTGTCCGCCCGACAAGTACGAAGCGACGGAATTCGTCGTCCCGAAGTCAATTCCGATCGCGGTCACTCTGAATCCCCTGACGTCTCGTTTTCCACACTCAGTTCCACGTGAGCCTCCCTTGTCTCCACGATTCTCGAAGCCGAACCTTCTCGGAGCACCACGACAGTTCCGTCCTCGAGAATGTCGAGCCATGCCGGTTCGCGAACTTCGACATGTGGGCCCTCTCCATCGATTCGAAAGGCACCCGGGACATCGGTGTCCTCCGAGCGGCGGACACCGGTCTCCCGCAGGAAATCAAACAACCGGTTCGAGATGGTCTCGAGGTTCGCGCCCTTTTCGATGTCCGTGGCGAGGGTGATCAAGTGGCTCACGTGTGTGCGCCTGGCGCGGGACGCATTCGCCAATTGCTTGCGGAGCCCTTCGAATGCCTCGACGGAACGGGCATTGCCCGGGTCGCGGACCACCAGCGACGCCTCGATTCGTTCGAGCAAGCGGACCATCTCCCGCATTGCATCTTCTGACTGTCTGTTTCTCATGCTTTTCCTAGGTGTATTTCTGGACGAAGTTTTTCAGTTCGAGCACCAATCCGGAGAACTCGTCGATCATCTCGACGATCGAATTCTCGGCGACTTGGGGCCTGCAGAACGGGAGGATCCGGAGCGTGTCAACCGACCAGTTGAAGATCGTGGCAGCCGCATGCCTGTCCCGCGTGCGCGCCATGTCGTTCACGACATCCACGAACTCGTCATAGATCTTTGCCCGGTACCTGATCAAGAGTCGCGTGTACGTCTCTGCACCGGCGGCCAAGAGCCGGGAGATGCGGTCCCTGTCCGGGGTCGGCATGTCAATGACCGGGAGGGCCCTCCTGGCCCCGTCCAACCACACGATGAACTTCTCCGCAGGCTCCGCATCCTCGTCTATGACGTCGTCGAGGCGGAGGGCAAGCGCCCCCTTCAGCTCGATGCGTCGCTGG
This sequence comes from Actinomycetota bacterium, assembly GCA_041184385.1. GTDB lineage: Bacteria > Actinomycetota > Acidimicrobiia > Acidimicrobiales > Ilumatobacteraceae > UBA2093. Next base: position 7,929 of record JBEGJV010000061.1, on the reverse strand, counting down.
GAAGAGTTGTTGAGACCCCCGTCTGCCATCTTCATTGCAAGGATCGGGATGTGGTTCTTCATGTCGGACGACAGGAGAAGTTGAACCAGTTGTTCGGCAATCTCGTTCGCCTCATCGACAATCCACGGCGGGGACGTGGGGCCCGAGTTCACACCGAGAAGACGGCAGTACTCGGCAAGGTCCTCTGCCTTGGCAATCAAGAGTTGCGCCTCGAGTGAGCCGGCGTGCATCGAACCGTTGAACCGATTCGCGATGACCCATGCTTCGTCGTTGTCGGCCAGGTACCGCGCAATCGTCCTGAATTGCTCGATACTCAGCCGGCCCACGACGAGTTCGCGCAATGCGTCTCTCAGGGCCGGGGGCACTTCGAGATCTTCCTGGTCGAGGTCCTTGTTTGCTGCCGACCATGCGGCGAGGGCCACCTGGACGGCCTTGACTCTCTGATCGGGGTTCCTCGAACTGGCAATGACGAACGACAGGTTCTCCACGGCGGCTGCCGGGTTGTCGATCATCGTCAGAACGGCGAGATTCTGGTGAAGGCCCACGTTCCATTCCCCGTCGATTGCCTTCTTCAACGAGGCAATCGCAAGACTCTTCCGGCCCGACATCAGATGCGCTGCCGCAATGACGTTCAGGGCCTCGTCCTGGATCCTCTCGTTGGCGCTGCACTCATGGGCTTTCTTGGCCAACTCGATGCCGTTCTGCCATTCCCACTTGTTCACGGCATCGAAAGCCTCGCTGAGGTACGCGATACCCAGGGAGTTGCTGTCCTGTGCGGTCAATGCCGGGGCACCCGAACTCTCGAAGGCCTCGATGAGGGAGGCAGCCGAAGTGAATGCACGACCGCTGAAATTCATGTTGAAACGAACGGGGATGGTCCGCGGGTCCGCGGGCCACTGGAACATGAGGTCCTTGTCCGAACTCGTGGTTCCGTCGAGTTTTGCCAGCGCTGTGGTCAAGTCCGACGTGCTGATGGAGCTATCCGTCATCTTCCTCAGTCGACGGGTGGCGAGGGCCATTGCTGTCGTCGCCTCGTTCTTGTCAGCCCCGAGCCTGACACCCAGGAGAAGATGGGGGTACAGGGTGGCAGGCGAACCATTCACGGTGTCTAGTCACACAAAGACGATGACGTGTAGTAGATCGACCCTCGCGTGCGGCGGTAGTACGAATCCCAGGCAACGATTGCCGAATATCCCGTGTCGGAGTAGATCTCGTTGAACACGTGCTCGCACCCGTTGCTGAATCCGGTTGACTCTCCATCGGACTTGCCGGATGTGTACCCATCGTCATAACCATCGGACTTGCCGGAGGAGTACCCCGCCGTCTGCCCGGCCGAATACCCTTCGTCGTAACCGGTTGATCTTCCGGACGACTCGCCGGCGCTGTAACCCTCGTTGTAACCCGACGACTTGCCCGACGTCTCTCCTTCGGTGAACCCGTTGCTGTAACCGGCACTCTCCCCTGTCGAATACCCGCGGTTGTACGCCGTCGTGACATCGGATTTCGAGTACTTGTCACCGAATGCCCAGTCGAACGCCCCGGCAGAACCCAAGCCGGCTCCGGCAACAATCAACAGGATGGCGGACACGGCTCCGAGCGAGATCAGGGTTGGTTTGCTGGACCGAATTCTTGCAACGAGGCCTGGTGCGGGCTGATTTTCTGCGAGAACCTCCGTAGACGGCTTCTCATCGAACTTCTCACGCGGTTGCTCCACATTCTGCGCCGAACCGCACTTGGTGCAGAACTTGCTGTGCGCAGCAAGCACTGCGTTGCATGTCGAACAATTCATTTCTGATTCCTTGTGGCAGAGGCCTATGACCTGGAGAGGGCCTTGATCCGGTCAAGGTTCTGCTTCAGACCACCGCGTTGTGTCAGGTACAGGAACAGCAAACCGACGATGACGGCCATTTTGACTGCATGGACCACCGCACCACTTATGTTGGCGAAATACGAGGAGATGACGACCGAGAACAGAATGTTGCTCACCAATCGACGGATTGCGCTCACGACACTGGCGACACCAAGGACCACCGCCGCATTGGGACCAAAGTCCCCGGGAAGAGCCATCAGTGCAAGCACGGGCAGGATCGCCAGGGTCGCCATAATCCACACGACCGTTGGTGTACCCCGCTCCCAGAAGTAAACGCTGAAGTGCACCAGAAAGATGACGACGGCGATGGCGACGTAGGACCCCTTCGGTCTCAACGATGAGACCATCGTCCAGAGCTTTCTCGTGACGACAAATGCCACCAGACACCCGGCTCCGGCCCAGACGAGCAATGCCGAGATGCGGCCGGGAATCCCGAGGAACCCGCTGGGGAAATAGTTGTCTCCGAAGCCGGCGAGTGCCACTGCTGTTGGCATATTGACTGCAAAGAGGGTGACTGCAGAGACCGCCACGAATTGCACCCGGTTCTCCGGGGACTTGCCCTGGACCACGCGAAGCGCGTTGATCCCGACAAGACCAGAGAGGCCAACAGCCGCGATGGCAGCCACCAAATTGGAGATGGTCGCGACCAGAGCGAACTTGAAGTCGTACCAATTGACGAAGACCGAGAGGAACCACGTTGCCCAGTACCCCGCGACTCCGGCTGCCGTCGCCAAGCCGAGGAATCCGATGATCGAATCCGGCGACTTGGTCGCCGATGCGACGTTCAACCCCACGGGCTGATTGCCGGACTGCTGTGAACCGCCACTGCCACTTTGCGGAAGCAACGGATCCACGAATGGCTGTTCCGCCACCGGAGGGTTGTTCGGTGTCGTTCCCTGACCTTCACTGTTCGGGCGCGACGTGCCGCAGCCGCCACAGAAGACATCTTCCGGCCCGAATTCAGTCCCGCAGGACCGACAGAATCGCGTGCTCATCGACTAGTAGCCGGAACTTCCGGCGGCCGCAACGGCAAGACCCCAGATGATCCCGATGACAAGGGATGCATATCCAATGACAAGCCCCGCGACTGCCATGCCCCTGCCGCCTTCGCCGGTCCGGTTGATCTGCGAGATGGCCACATGTCCGAAAATGATTCCGAGGATGTTGCAGCAGACAAGCGACATCACGAGAGATGCGATGGCCATCCCGTTCGTCTTCGCGGAAGGTTGCGGTGCGTACTGAGGCTGGCCGAACGGCTGCTGGTACTGCGGCTGTTGGTACTGCGGCTGCGGTGCGGGATACGAAGTTGGTGCTCCCCCGCCCGTTCGCTGGCCACATCCACCGCAGTAGACGCCGGCCCCCATCTCCTTGCCACAGTTTGAACACAGTGCCATTTCATCCCCCCGAAATCGACTAGGTCACAGCTGCTCTCAGCTGCCACGCAAAGTTTAGGCACGCTGTCGCCATCGGCAACAAGAGCAAATATCCACCCCTCAAACGACCCAAATGGCGTTCAGGGATCAGGGGCAAGAACCCCGCGACGAGAATGGCCAACACAAGAAGCGAGGCAGTTGGTTGAGCCCTGAACGCGGCCGCGGCCCCGTCCGTAACGAATCGCCCGACGGCCCTGCCGCAACCGCACCCAGGGCATGCAAGCCCCACCGCCCGGAAGGGGCACTGGGTCCCCGTCACGCGATAGAACGCGGACATGACGGCTCCCCCGAGAAGGGTGAGACCCATCAATTGGCTCACGTGATGGCCCGGCAACCGAACAAGTCGTCGCATGAGTTTCATTTTGAGACCTGAAGTGTGACTCCCGCGCGACGCGCGACCTCAATCGCCTCAGTGACAGGGGCAATCAACCCGATGGTGCCCCCGATCGAGACACACTGGTCTTGATCGTCAACTGTTCCGTCCCCGTTTGTGTCGGCGATCTTCCTGCAGTCAATGAGCTCACCATCGGGAGACTCGCTGTACATCGTCGGAATCCCGAGCAGACGCCCCGATTGATCCAAAGCAGCGCCACCACTGTTGCCCCCGGACAGCAGTGCATCGGTCTTGATCCATTGGACACCGTCGAATGTGGTGAACCCGGAAATGATGCCCTTGGACACCGTGGGGCTGTCTCCGCCGATCGCGGGAAAGCCGATCAGCGCGATGTCCAGGCCGATCTTGTCACTGGTGACCAGCGGGAGCGGCACCAACCGCGGCGAGCCTGCGCTTGTCGGCGTGAGCTTCAGGATCGCGATGTCCCGTCGCTTGTCGAAGGCGGCAACAACTGCGGTGTGGGTCTCCTCGGACAGTGAGGATGCACTGCGGACAGTGCGAACACTCAGTGCTTCTGCCTTGCAGTCCGGGTCATCCTCAACAACGTGGTAGTTGGTCAGCACGTGAAGACTGTCCCCGATGACTGATCCCGAGCCGGAAGCGCACGGCAGCCCGTCCTCAAGGACGACAATCTGGACAATCGAGTCCACGATCAATTCGCTCCACACACCGGATCCTGCAGACTGCGACGATCCGGCGGTGTCCTCCACGGTGCTGCTCGGGCCCGTCCCGGGAATCACGCCGTCTGAACCCCCGGTTGAGGGCATGAGCACACCGACAAGGACGAGAACCACAACGAGAATGACCGGCAAAGTGACGGCCGGTCGAGCGAACAAACGCTTGCTGATGCTGGCGAGGCGGGACGGTCTACTTGGTGGAACTACCGGAGGAACTGCAGACCCGTGCATCGGGATCTGTGGCCGCGACCTGTCTCGCTTGAACATCGGCCGCCAACTTAGTTGGTGGGTTTCATTTTGATGACCGGGCGCGCAACCGGCGCAGTCGGCTCGCGGTTCACGACGGGCCTCGCGGGTCGTTGTGACGGTCCGGTCTGGTCGATCGCAACTGTCGGTCGTCCACCGAAGCGCATTGCGGTCTGGATCGCCTCGACCCATTCCTTGGCTTCCGGGCGGTTGTCGACGGGCCCGAGTCCGCGAGTCACGAGATCCCGAACGGAATCCGGAACCCCATGGGGACACGAGGGCACTGCGGCCTTTGTCGGGTCGGGACGGTCGGTGGTGGCTGCCCACACACCTCGGTACGCAGCCAGTGCAAGCTTGTACTTGTCACTTGCCTTGGTGGTGAAGTTGTTGTTCGGGCCCAGGTAAGGGTCGTCCCAGTCGGGTGACTGCTTCGGGCTTGCGACACCGGTCTTGCCCTCAAAATGGAAGCTGTCGACGTCAATAACGAGCACCCGGGGATTGGGCCTGTCAGTCCAGAGCAGGTTCCGGCCGGACACGTCACCGATGACCATGTCGTACTTGTGGAGTATCTCCATTGTCCGGGCCAGATCCCCGACCACCTTCAGCGCGTCCACCGGCGAGAGTTGCGGGATCTCGGAGTGAATGTTCGGGTTGGTGCGGAATCTCTCGCGCATGGACAGGTAGTTCCACTCGCATGTCACCTTCTTCGGGGCAATGCGTGCACCGTGCATTCTGAAGAAGTCATTGGTGATGACGGGCATCATGAACCCGCACAGGTTGGCCCCGCGGGTCACGAGCTGCAACGGCCACGTCGTTCTCTCCATGATCCACTGTCGTTCGGATGCATCCATCCTTGTCGGCAGATTGATGATCTCCTCGAGTGCGATTCTGTTGGGCGTGTGGCCCGGGAACTGCTTGAACTCCTTGAACACCATGTTGGGCATCGACTGCACGAGATAGACGAGACCTTCACCGCCCCGACCGATCTCGGTCAGGCCACGCGAGATCGAGTTGAAGTCAATGGGGGCAGCCATGTCATTCCGGGATTTCCACGGCGGGCCAGATGGCGATGGCAGTGCGATCGTCATCAGCCGAATTCAAGTTGAAGCTGAGGTGATTGAGGAACGTCAGGAGATTGACCGGCTTCTGCCACTGGCTTCTGAGGTACTCCCCAACAGCGAGTTTCTGGTCTCCGTGACCGATGAAATTGCCCACTCCATCCGAGAACAGACAGACCACCTGGTCCATACCCACGTCGAATTCGCTGGTGCTGCACACCTTGTCGATGGGGAAGGCCCGAGTGCGGTTCTCGACAATCTCCTCTGAAGGGTCGACCGCGGTCTTCTTCTCCCAGCCGTCCGGACCGAGAACAAAACACGGGCTGTCTCCGATGAACCCCACGACCGCATGCCGTGTTCCGCTCTCGGACACACTCGCCTCGACTATCGCGACAGTGAGCGTGACGAGAACATCTCTTTCGCCGAGCTCGGACGGCTCCACCACGGGTGCGCCGTAGTCGGACGTGTGGTAGCTGCTGATTCTCTGCGCCGCGACGGCGAGCACACCAGCAAGTTCGGGGTCGATCCACGATTTGTCCACGGACGAAGCAGTCTCGATGCGTGACGCGATCCCCCGACCCACCATCTGCGTGATACGACGGGACCCGTAACCGGATTGGCTCGCACTACTGAGACCATCAGCCAAGACGGCGACGACGTACTGCTTGCCGTTACGGTCCGTCGCGGCACCGAGGTAGAAGGAGTCCTCGTTCTGTTCACCCTTCAACTGGTGTTTCCATCCGCGCATGGACCCCGCCGCAACTGCCGTCTCGCCGATTGTCCCTGCGTCGCACAGGTAATCCGCCGAAAGTCCGGAAGACGTGAGCTTGAACCATCCACGGTTCGGTGAGACATCCCACCAATCGGCGGATCCCACCGTGGAGCCGTTGCCCATTAGTGGTGCAACAACCAATGAATCCGTGGCCGAGCTTGCGGGGTGTTGACGCTGGAGCCCGGCATCAACCTTTGTGACGGGGGCAAGCGGAACCGAGGGTCGAGAAGTCGGCGGCGCTACAGGTGGCGCAACGGGTGGCTCAAGGACGACGACCGGTGCGTCCAAGTCCGGCTCCGGCGGAGATGTCGGTGTGACGGCCGGGTCGTTGTGTTGAGCAGGCGTGACAGCGGGTGGCGGGAAGGGGGCAAGCTCCTTCGGCGCATCCGGGTCCACCAAAGTGACATGTGTGATGACACCGTCGGGCTGTCGGTGAGCGACCGGCACGCCGAGTTCGCCGGGTATTCCCGGGTCGGATCCCACTACGTTCTGATGAGCTCGGTCGTCTGGTCCCAGCAATCCCGAATCGTCCACAACTTTCGCATTGGACGACTGCCCTCCACGCAGGCGAGCTTCCTTCTCCGCCGCGATCCGGTCGAGCTCCTCTCCCCGGCGACGGTGCTCCTCTTTCTTCTCCTCGTATTCTCGGTCCAAGTCCTCCGGAGTAATCAACTTCGGCTTGTTCCGATCCTTTCGGTCGCGACCGAACATTGAGAGCTCAGACTTCTTCGAGAGGAACTGCAGTCGTGCCCGCGGGTGCTGCCGGCACAACCAGCTGTGGCGTCGACGAACTGGCCGAATCAAAGATGGTGTTCGTGAGCGAGCCGATGATCTCGCGGAGTGAATCTGCTGGGGACACACCGTTTGTCGAGACGAATCCGCCGAGTGTGCCCACCTTGCCGATGGTCGAGGCATCGGCCCCGTCGACACCGAAGGCGATGATGTTCGGCGCATGACGGTTGGTGTTCTTGTCCACCAGGCTGCGGTAACTGGACTCCCAGGTTGCGACATCCGTGGGCTCGCCATCCGTGATGAAGAAGACGGCGGGACGGTACACCTTGTATCCCTGACCCTTCAGGTTCGCGATGTCCCGTGAGATGACACTCTTCAAGAGGTCAAACACCGATCCGTAGTTGGTGAGTCCGCGGGGCTGCATCCCCGGCATGGCGACGACATCGGCGAGGTTGGTGAGTGACATCAGTTCTTCCGCCGAGTCAGAGAAAGTGATTAGACCGATTCGGCACTTGTCGGACACCAACGGATCGGACGCGATTGTCGAGTGGAGTTCCGGAAGTGCGGCGTTGATGGCATCGATGCCACCATTCGGGCCCATTGACCCGGACTCGTCGCAGACGATGTAGAAGGGAAGGATGTTTTCCCCGGTTGCGTATTCAGTAGTCACATGACCCCCCTGGTTTGTGCTTTCGGCAGAGCCTATTTCGGTTTTTGCTGACCCCACAACTGGAACGGCAATTCCCA
>JBEGJV010000060.1:0-9662 GCA_041184385.1 Actinomycetota bacterium | reverse complement strand
GGGACGCCGTCCCACATCTTCTCCTCGCTCTTCAGCACGTGGGCTGCGCGGTAGGACGTGGGCAGGGGGATGCCGGCCAGTTGGTCGCCGGTGGCGCCGTTCTGGATGGCCTCGAGGATCTTTTCCATGGGGTCAGACGATAGCGATACGGGCCGAATCATCTCCTAGCCTGACGCAGTGGCATTCGACCTCGCGGGTGCCCCGAGCAGGAGGCAAAACATGGCCGGTTCATACATCGTCGCGGGAGCCCGCACACCCATCGGCAAGATGAGCGGTGCGCTCGCTTCTTTCAGCGCCGCTGACCTCGGTGGCTTCGCCATCAAGGCAGCTCTCGAGCGTGCGGGCGTCAAGCCCGAGGAAGTCGACCACGTGATCATGGGTCACGTCATCATGGCGGGCCAGGGCCAGGTGCCCGCACGCCAGGCCGCGGCGAAGGCCGGCATCCCGATGAACGTCCCGTCGGTCGTCGTGAACAAGGTGTGTCTCTCGGGTCTCAACGCGATCTACCTCGCGGACCAGATGATCCAGGCCGGTGAGGCCGACATCGTCGTCGCCGGCGGCATGGAGAGCATGACTAACGCCCCGTACCTGGCACCCTCCGGTCGAGGCGGTTTCCGCTACGGGCACACCGAGCTGCAGGACGCCATCATCACCGACGGTCTGTGGTGCGCGTTCGACGCGTGCCTCATGGGCAAGAGCACCGAGGACTACACCGCCGGCGGCATCAGCCGCGAGGAGCAGGACAAGTTCGCGATGGCGTCGAACACACGCGCCGCTGCAGCCACATCGTCGGGCAAGCTCGCCGAGGAGATCGTCCCCGTCGCAGTGCCGCAGCGCAAGGGTGACCCGAAGATGGTCACCGAGGACGAGGGCATCCGCGCCGACACCACCATGGACTCCCTCGGTGGTCTGAAGCCGGCGTTCGACAAGGCGGGCACCATCACCGCAGCCAACGCCAGCCAGATCTCCGACGGTGGTTCCGCGGTCATCGTGATGTCGAAGAAGGCAGCCGAGGCACGCGGTGTGAAGCCGCTCGGCGAGGTGCTCGGGTACGGCATGGTCGCCGGTCCGGACAACGCGTCGCTGCTGCACCAGCCCGCACGCTCCATCCTGAAGGCTCTCGAGCGCACAGGCATGAAGGTCAGTGACATCGACCTGTTCGAACTGAACGAGGCTTTTGCCGCCGTCGGCATCGCGTCCATGAAGGAACTCGGCATCTCCCCCGACATCACCAACGTGAACGGTGGCGCAATCGCACTCGGTCACCCGCTCGGCATGAGCGGCAACCGCGTGGCGTTGACCCTGCTGCACGAACTGAAGCGCCGCGGTGGCGGCGTTGGTGCGGCGGCACTGTGCGGCGGTGGCGGCCAGGGCGACGCCATCATCGTGCGCGCGTTCTGACGCACCACACACAAACGACAATGGTGAGGGCATCACTCGACCGTTCGACGCACGTCGTGCGGTGGGTGGTGCTCTCGTCGTTCGTGGGGGCAACCGCCGGAATCCTCTCGGCAGCGTTCATCGAGGCGCTCGACTGGACCGCCGACTCCCGCACCGACAACAAGTGGTTGCTGTGGTTGTTGCCGCTGGCGGGGCTCGTTGTCGGTTCCGCGTACCACTACCTCGGCAAGGGCCTCGAACGGGGCAGCAACCTGCTGATCGACCAGATCCACGAGCACAGCGAATGGATCCCGGTGCGGATGTCGGTGCTGATCTTCGCGTGCAGCGTGATCACCCATCTCTTCGGCGGTTCGTCGGGCCGCGAAGGCGCGGCGCTCCAGCTCGCAGCCGGAGCCACGGATCCCATCAGCAAGCGTCTCGGGCTGAACGAGCACGACCGTTCGATCATGTTGATCACGGCCATTGCCGGTGGCTTCGGTTCCGTGTTCGGCGTTCCGGTCACGGGCGCCGTGTTCGCACTCGAGGTGCAGCGGGTCGGACGCGTGCGTTACGAGGCCATCATCCCCGCGTTCGTCGCGAGCATCGTGGGTGATGCGGTGGTGCGGGCACTCGGCGTTCACCACACATCCTTTCCGTCGTTGCCCCGGTTCGAATGGTCGACAACCGTCGCATGGCAGTTGTCGCTGCTCGGCGTCATCGCAGGCCTCGTGGCGATGTCGTTCGTGTTCCTCACCCACACCGTGCGGGACACGATGAAGAGGGCCGTCGCGTGGTACCCCGCACGACCAATGATCGGTGGCGTCATAGTTGCGGCGTTGATCCTTGCGTTCGGTTGGCGCGACTACTCCGGACTCTCGGTCCATCTCGCGTCGAACGCGTTCGCCGGCTCGACGGAGGGGGACTTCTGGGTCAAGTTGCTCCTCACCGCACTCACCATCGGCACCGGGTTCGTCGGCGGCGAGTTCATCCCGTTGTTCGTGACGGGTGCACTGCTCGGCGCCACTTTCGGAAGTGTTCTCGGCGTGAGCATCCCGTTCTTCGCGATGGTCGGTGCGGTGGCAGTGCTCGCGGGCGGCACCAACACCCCGCTCGCCATGGTGTTCCTGGGGATCGAATTGTTCGGCGGCAACGGCGCGATCGTGTTCGCGGTGGCGTGCGTGGTCGCGTACTCATGCAGCGGTCACAAGGGCATCTACCACGCCCAGCCGGTTGCGGCCCACAAGTCGGGCCTGCGGGGCAACCCCTAGTCGTCGACCTTCTTGCGGTTCTCCAGCGCACGGCCGAGCGTCAGCTCATCGGCGAACTCGAGATCACTCCCCACGGGCAATCCGCTTGCGATGCGGGTGACCTCGACACCGATGGACTTCAGCGTGCGGGAGATGTAGGCGGCGGTGACGTCACCCTCCATGTTGTTGCTGGTGCACACGATGATTTCCTCGATGGGCTCGTGCTGCAGGCGCACGACGAGCTCGCGGATCTTGATGTCCTCGGCGTTGATGCCGTTCAACGGGCTCATCACGCCGAGCAGCACGTGGTAACGACCGCGGAACTCCCCCGTGCGTTCGATCGCGGCAAGGTCACGGGCGTCCTCGACCACACAGATCTTGGTGGTGTCACGCTTCGTGTCGTTGCAGATGGTGCAGTACTGGTCGTCGGACAGGTTGAAGCAGCGCTCGCACAGGCGCACCTTGTGCCGTGCCTCGCGGATGACTCGCGCGAGCCTTTCGGAATCTTCCGTCTCTGACTTCACGAGGTGCAGAGCGATGCGGATGGCGGTGCGCGCACCGATGCCGGGCAGCCGGCTGAACTCGTCGATCAGTGCCTGCACTGCCGGTGTGTACGGGGTGGCCACTGCGACTACTTCTTCTTGGACTTGGCGGGGGCGTCCTCCACCTGGCCGCCGGGGAAGAAGTCGCGGAGCGTCTCGATGGACTGGTCCTCGTGCACCTCGTCGGGGAGGATGTCGTCCGGGTCGATGGGCTTGAACTCGTCGGCTGCGACTTCCTCGGCGATGGTGGCGGGCTTGCTCTCGGCGGGTCGCTCCATGGCATTGGTGTCGTCCTTCACGATGACCACGCTGTACTTGGCGCCGCACATCTTGCGAAGCACTTCGGTGAGGACCGCGGAGTGCTGCTGGCCCTTGTCGAGCGGCGTGTTGTGCGGGAGGCGCACCGTGACCACGTTGTTGGCGACCGAATCCACGGTGGCCGGCCGGAAGATGGCCTTTGCCAACGGCTTGAGGGAGTCAACGATCTGCGGCCACACGTGTGCAGGGTCATTGGCGGGCTGGTCAGCGGGCGGGGCCGTCGGCGCCGGAACCTCCGCGGCGGGCGGCGCTGCCGGAACACCGGCGGCAGGCTCATCAGCAGCAGGTGCTGAAGGCTTCGCGGGTGTGGCTGTGGGTGACGTGGTGTCGCGTTGTCCGGTGGCGCGACCACCGAGCTTCGCGCGGCCCGTGGAGGCGTCGACCGGTGCGGGAGGGAGCGTGTTGATGCCGCCGCCCATCAGCTGCGCGACGCGTTCCTCCAGCGCGGCGACGCGCGACGTGAGGGCAGCCGTGGAGTCGTCCATGTCGGGCGACGACAGACGCACCATCGCCACCTCGAGCAAGAGCCGTGCATCGGGTGCGTGGCGCATCTCGACGAGTGTCTCGCCGAGAACCTCCATGACGCGCACGACGGTCCGGTTGCCGAGCGAACGCGCGCGCTGTGCAATCTCGGTGACGCGCGCCGCGGGCAACTGCACGAGCTCCGGTGCGAGCACCGCGAGGAACGAATCACGCATGGAACGGACGATGTCCTCCGTGAAGGTGCGCGGGTCGCGACCGAGTTGCATCGCATTCGCGACCGCCGCGAGGACACGTCCCTGGTCCTTCGCGACGAGCGCATCGATGATCTCGTCGGTTGTGTGCGCGGCCTCGAGCTCAGCACCGCCGGAGACGACGAGTTCGAGAGCCGACAGCGTGTCGCGTGCGCTGCCACCACCCTGGCGCAGGACGAGCTCGATGGATTCCTCGTCCACCGTGAGCCCGGCTTCCTTGATGACGTAACGCACGTACTTGTCGAGTTCGGCGACGGGCAGAAGGTGGAACTGCAGGTGCTGGACGCGGCTGCGGATGGTCTCGGCCACCTTCTGCGGGTCGGTGGTGGCGAGCACGAAAACAACGTGTTCCGGCGGTTCCTCGAGGGTCTTCAGCAGTGCAGCCTCGGCGCCCTTGGTGAGCATGTGGACTTCGTCGAGGATGAAGACGCGGTGACGACCGGGGCTGGAGAGAGCTGCTGATTCGATGAGGTCGCGGATCTCCTGCACCCCGTTGTTGCTGGCGGCGTCGAGTTCGAGCACGTCGTAGCTGTTGCCCAGTTCAACCGCCTTGCAGCTGTCGCACGCGCAGCACGGCTCGCCGTCCTTCGGTGACTCGCAGTTGAGCACCTTGGCGAGGATGCGTGCCGTTGTTGTCTTGCCGGTTCCGCGCGGTCCGGAGAAGAGATACGCCTGGCCTTCGCGTCCGTTGATGACAGCGTTCCGCAGTGCGCGCACGACGTGCTCCTGGCCGTACAGTTCGGAGAACTTCCGGGGGCGGAATCGCCTGTAGAGGGACTGAGTGGCCATCGGTTCTGACCCTACCAATCGCCTGCAACACAAAGAGGAGAGCAAGTTCTCCCCAGATTGCGAGGCACGCCACCGCCACCTTGACTACCGTTTTCACACCCATGCGTCGTTTGCTCGTTTTTCTCGTCGCGTTGGTCGGCGCCGTGTCCATGGGGTCGTCCGGCGCCCTGGCCGAGGGGTCGAACTCTCTCGAGTCGTCGAGCCCCACCGCCAACGAAGTCATCACGGTTGCCCCCACGCAGTTGCAACTGAAGTTCGTCGCTCCCGCCGGCACAGCGGAACAGATCGCCCAGATGGGGCTCGCCCTCACCTGTTCGGGCCGCCTCATCGGTCTCGGCACGCCGCAACTGGGCGCCGACGGAGTCACGGTCTCGGCCGCCCTCACCCAGGTGCTGAACAACGGGTCCTGCACAGTCAGCTGGAAACTTGCCGACGGATCCGTCGGCAGCTTCAACTTCGAGTCACAGACACAGCCGACAACGACAACCATCGCGGGCTCGACGCCCGGCCAGACGACCGTCCCAGGCCAGACCGTCGCGCCCACGGGCAAGGCCGAGGCCCGGCTCGGGGGGCCCATCGGGCTGGCGCGGTGGCTGGCATTCTTCGCTGTGAGCGCTCTTTTCGGTGGGCTGCTGTTCATCCGCTTCGTCTGGGTGGAAGGCGTGGAGTACGGCATCACCGAGAGGTACTTCCGCATCGTGGCCGTCGCCGGGGTTCTTTCCATGGCACTTCTCGTCTCGCTGACGACCGCAGCTGAATCATCGCGGTCGTTGGGAGGATCCTTCCTGCCGACTTCCTGGTTCTCGCTCCTCGACACGAACGAGGGGCGCGCTCTCATCCTCCGCATCGTGGCCGTCGGGATGCTCGCCTACTTCGCGTGGATACCGGCGCGCATCTTCGAACCGACGAACGTGCCTTTCACCGCCGGCGCGTTCATCGGACTCGCACTCTCGTACGGCTTCGACAGGGCATCGGGCCGGATGCTGATCATCGGGTTCGTGATGGCGATCCTCCACATGGCCTTCACGATGTTGTTGGTGGGTTCGCTCACCCTGGTCTGGAGGGTCGTGCTGTTCGGTCCGGGCGACACCGACCTAGTGCACGCGCTGAAGGGATGGGCGCGGGTCGCAACCTTGCTGACAATCGGCATCGTCGTGACGGGCCTCGTGCAGGTCTACCGACTCGACGGCTTCAGCATCATCAACAGCGGGCACGGGCGAATGATCCTGCTGAAGGTTCTCGTGGTTGCGGCAATGGTCGTCGTCGGCAACGCCGTTCGCCAGTTCGTGCTGAGGGGCATGGCCCGGGCGCGCAGTCTGAACCAGAAGGTGGTCTGGCGACTGAAGGGCCCGGTGGGGATAGAACTCGCGCTCAGCGTCGCGGTGCTCGCATGTTCCAGCATGTTGATGGCGATGCGCCCGCCGTACGTGGTCGCGCGCGACAAGGGGCCGAAGGTGCAGTACGCGATCGTGCAGGACCTCGTCGGCAAGGACGAATTCCATGTGCGTGTCTCACTCACGCCCGGCAATGTCGGCAACAACAAGCTGCTTGTCGAATTGTTCGGGCCGAAGCGCATCCAGAACTTCACCGTCTCGTTGATGCCGACGAACCCCTCGTTCAGCGGCATCAAGGTGTTCGTGCCCATCACGCGTCCCGGTGGTGCGGTGCTGAACGAGGACCTGGGCATGAAGCTCCTCGCCCCCGGCGACTGGACGATGACGGTGGAGGGAACCACGACCACGGGCGATCTCGTGCCCCTGAAGGGCACCTTCGTCATCGCCGACGGCGTCACCGTGACCACCCTGCCGAACAAGAACCTCACGGCCACCACCACGACGGTGCCCGTGGACACCACAACCACAACGGTTCCGCAGGGCTGAGGCCCGTGGTGGGCGCCCGAGATGGGCGTTCACCCCGGTGCGACAAGTAGCGTTTGACCCGTGACAGACCCCGCCGCTTCCTCCATGCAGGACAAGATCGACGACCTCCGCAGCCGCCAGCAGGAGGCCATGAACGCGGGCAGCCCGCGGTCCGTGGAGCGCCACAAGGGCAAGGGCAAGATGCTCGCCCGCGAGCGCATCGACTACCTGCTCGACCCGGGTTCGTTCCACGAGCTCGACATGCTCGCGCGCCACCGTGCGCACGCCGCCGGTCTGGAGGAGCGTCCCTACACCGACGGCGTCATCACGGGCTGGGGAACCGTTGAGGGTCGCAAGGTCTTCGTGTTCAGCCAGGACTTCACCGTCTTCGGCGGCGCACTCGGCGAGGTGTTCGCCGAGAAGATCCACAAGCTGATGGACCTCGCGCTCAAGGTGGGTGCCCCGGTCGTCGGCCTGAACGACGGCGCCGGTGCACGCATCCAAGAAGGTGTCGTGTCACTCGCGTCGTACGGCGGCATCTTCCATCGCAACGTGCAGTCGTCCGGTGTCATCCCGCAGATCTCCGTCATCCTCGGGCCGTGTGCCGGCGGTGCCGTGTACTCGCCGGCCATGACCGACTTCATCTTCATGGTGAAGGAGACCAGCCACATGTTCATCACCGGACCGGACGTGGTGAAGACCGTGACCGGCGAGGACGTGACGCTCGAGGAGCTCGGCGGCGCCATGAGCCATTCGTCGAAGTCCGGTGTCGCCACGTTCATGTCGAACGACGAGCAGTCCTGCCTCGACGACGTGCGCTTCCTGCTGTCGTTCCTGCCCACGAACAACTTGGAAGAGCCACCATCGGTCGATACGGCCGACGACCCGGAACGCTCGTGCGACATGCTGCGCGACATCCTGCCCGTGTCGCCGAACCAGCCGTACGACATGAAGAAGGTCATCCGCGAGGTCGTCGACGACGGTGAGTTCTTCGAGTACTTCCCGCACTGGGCAAAGAGCATCGTGTGCGGTTTCTCGCGCGTCGACGGCATGACCGTCGGAGTCGTCGGCAACCAGCCGATGGCGTTCGCCGGCGTTCTCGACATCGAGAGCTCGGAGAAGGCGGCGCGCTTCGTGCGCACCTGCGACGCGTTCAACATCCCACTGCTCACGTTCGTTGACGTGCCCGGCTTCCTTCCCGGAGTGAACCAAGAGCACGAGGGCATCATCCGCCACGGCGCGAAGCTGCTGTACGCGTTCTGCGAGGCGACGGTGCCGCGCATTCAGATCATCACCCGCAAGGCCTACGGCGGTGCGTACGTGGTGATGAACTCGAAGTCGATCGGTGCGGACCTCGCGTACGCATGGCCCACCGCCGAGCTCGCGGTCATGGGTCCGCAGGGTGCCGTCGAGATCGTCTACAAGCGCGAGCTGCAGCAGGCCGCCGACCCGGTCGCACGCCGCGCCGAACTGATCACCGAGTACACCGAGAAGTACGCGAACCCCTACGCGGCTGCCGAGCGCGGCTACGTGGACGACGTGATCGATCCGGCCGACACGCGCAAGAAGGTCGTTGCTGGCCTCCGACTTCTGCGCACCAAGCGCGAGGAACTGCCGCGCCGCAAGCACGGCAACATGCCGCTGTAGGAGAAGACGATGAGTTCGTTCGAAGGAAACTGGCCACCACCCGAATGGCCTCCCCCGCAACCGCAGGTCGTGCAAGCCCATTTTGGTTGGCGGATACTCGGCCGGCTCCTCGACTCAATCTCCTCAGTGATCGCAGCCTTTGGCGGAATTCTTGTCATTGCCCTCACCGTCACTTGGTGGGCACCGGAATGGCTGGCCGTCACCGCAATCCTGTCCTATTGGGTGATGATTCTTTTCCTCCAACTTCACTGGGAAGCAACCGGAGGGAGCCCTCGAGCACATCGGCTACGCACGTGGCTTCGGCCGCATCGTGGTCAGCAACATCAGCGGCTTTTGCCTCGGACTCGGTCACCTCTGGATGCTCTGGGACAGGCGCAAACAGACGTGGCACGACAAGGCCGTTCGCTCCACAGTCATCAAGAGGAACATCTGACCATGAGCAACGTCACCGTTGGTTCCATCTCCCCCGTGCCCACGGAGGAAGAAGCTGCAGCAATTGCAGCCGCGGTCACCATGATGTGGCCGCAGCCGGTGGCACCGTCGTCGCAGAGCGACGGCCGCGTCAACGTCGGCTGGCGCTTCAGCGGCCGTTGGTGGGCCACACAGCACGTCGTGCGCCGTCCCCGCCCGGGGTTCTGACCATGAAGCCACCCGTCGGTGTAGAGCTCACCACGGTGGCGGACACGTACGCGGTGTTCCACCGTGCCGATGAGGTCATCCGCGTCGACAACCTCGAGCCGGGCACCGAGCACACCGAACTCGGCATCACCTTCCGCACGCTGACACCGCCTCCGGGTCGTCTGCTCAGCACCATCGCAACGGTGAACGACGTGCACTTCGGCGAGACCGAGTGCGGCCGCATCGACGACAACCCGAACGGCCCGATCATGCGGCCGCTGCCCGGCGAGCGCCCGTACCCGCTGACCATGAATGAAGGTGCAGTGGCGGAGATTTCCGCGCTCGCCCCCGGTGCCGTCATCGTGAAGGGCGACCTCACCGAGGACGGAAGGCAAGAAGAGTTCGCTGCGTTCCGCGAGACGTACGGGGTGTTCGGCGAGAAGCTGCACACGGTGCGCGGCAACCACGACTCGTACAAGGGCCAGAACGAGTTCGTCGGCGACCAGTGGATCGAGCTCCCTGGAATCA
>JBEGJV010000059.1:0-9061 GCA_041184385.1 Actinomycetota bacterium | reverse complement strand
GTCGTAGTCGGTGCCGCGCAGGCCCTCGGGCATGTCGACACCGATGTTCATCAGGAAAGAGAACGACTGCGGCAGTGGAGCGGTGAGGATGACGCGGTCCGCACCGTGGTCTGCCCCGTCGTCAGTCTGCACCTGCCAGCGGCCGTGGTCATGGCGCAACGTGAATGCAAGCTCGCCGGTGCGCACGTCGAGTCCGTCGGCAAGATGCTTGGCGATCGATGTCATCCCCTCGGCGCCGACGTAACGGGGGTGGCCGTCGCTCTCGCCGAACCCGCGGCACCATTCGCGCACGACGCCAGAGGACAACCAGGTGTCGACGTGCGAGCGGAACTCGTCGGTGCGCACGGTGAAGAACTGCGCGCCGTGGTCGAACCGAGCCTCGCCGATGCGGCGGGTGGCGAGGCGGCCGCCGACACCGCGGCCCTTGTCGAGAACGGTGACGTCGACCCCGGCTTCATGAAGTGAGCGAGCCGCCATCAAACCGGAGAGACCGGCACCGATGATGACGACGCGCATCAGACGGCTTCGCGCGCGGCTGCGCCGTGCGGCACCCACGACTTCTCGGCACGGCCGAGGAACTCGAGCAGGATGCGGTTGAACGTGGTCGCGTGCTCGATGTGCAACCCGTGCGCCCCGCCGCTGATGATGACGAGTTCGGCAGTGGGGATGCGCGACGCGATCTCCTCTGCGTCACCGCGCGGCGTCAGAACGTCCTGGTTGCCGACGACCACCATGGTGGGGCAGTCGATGTTGTGCAGCTCGTCCGTCAACGTGTCCGTGGTCTGCAGGATTGCGCGCACCTGCGAGACGAACGCCCCGGCGGGGTTGAACAGCTGGAGTGGTCCCATCCAACCGAGCGCGGGGAGTAGACGGCGGAACGAACGCGGACCGATCATCCAGCGCGCGGCTTCCTTGCCGACTGCGCCCATGCCCTCGGTCTCTGCGACATCCGCCCACGACTGCAGCAGTTCCTCGCGCCACTCGTGGTTGCGGCACGCGGTGGCAACGAGCGTGAGCGACCGCACGCGGTTCGGGTGCTTCAGCGCGATGATCTGGCTGATTGCGCCGCCCATGGAGAGTCCGACCACGTGTGCCGATTCGATTCCCGCGTGGTCGAGGACGCTGATCGCATCCTCAGCCATCTGTTCGAGGTCGTACACACCGTCGGGCTTGTCGCTGCGGCCTGCCCCGCGGTTGTCGAGAGCGACCGTGCGCCACCGAAGGGCGAGGGCGGCGCGCTGGAGGTTCCACGAGTTCTTCTCCGCACCGAGTCCCTGCACGAAGAGGACCGGCGCGTGCCGCTTGAAGCCGATGACCTCGTAGTGCACCTTGATGCCGTCCGTTGCGGTTGCGTACGGCATCAGGCCACCTGCTTCCGTGCGGGGATGCGTTCCACCGTCGGCCACTGGTACAGGCGCTCGATCACCTGTGTGGTGGTGTGCGACGGTGCGAAGCGGAGGAGGTGAGCGGCCTCGTTGCTGGCGGCGAGACGACCGTGCTCCATCAGTTCGGCGACGTGGTCGGGGATCGGTGCGCCGGCAAAGCTGCTCATGTTCCGCGCGAGCCACCAACCCGGTCCGAACGCGGGGACGGGCACGCGGCGGCCGATGGTGATGGCGCGCAGCATGCTGGTGGCACCGTTCGCCACGATGTTCACGACACCGTCAGCGTTGCGGTCGGCACCCAGCATGAACGCCTGCGCTGCATCGTGGTCCTCGACGACGCTGAAGACCGGGTTGTACAGGCCGTGGTACGGGACGACGGGCAGTCGCATGATCCGGCCCAGTGGGCTAGGCACGTGCGCACCGAGAACGGGTGCCAGGCGCAGCGTGCACACGTTGACGCCCTTTGCGATGCGCAGTTCGGTCGCCTGTTGCTCGATGGTTGCGCACATGCGGCCGTACGTGCTGGTGGGTGCGACCGGCGTGGACTCCACGGCGATGTTCGGCGTGTGGGTGCCCTCGCCGTAGATCTCGATGCCGCTGCGCACGACCGCCGTCTCCAGCGCCGGTGCGGCATGGGCGGCCTGGAACACGGCCTTTGCCACGCTCTCGGTGCATTCCTCGGCCTGGTCGGTGTTCAGGCGGGCGTGGGGTTCCCACACGCCGACGTGCAGGATGACGTGCGGGTTGAATTCGGCCACCAGTTCGGTGATGCGGTCTACCTCGGTGGCACCGACGCGCACGAACCTCGATCGCTGCAGGTTGCGGCGCGGTGGGTCGACATCGAAACCGAGGATGTCGCCGGCCCATTCGGACCTCTCCGCCATGGAGGCAACGAGTGATCCCAGTTCGCCACCCATGCCGGTGACGAGTACGCGGCGCCCCTTCATGGACTTCAAAACTAACCGTGGACCGTGGCGTGGACGGAATTACCGCAGTTCGTGGACGTTCAGGATCAGTTCACGCGCCCACGTGTCGAGCTGACGGCCACCGATGCGTTCGGTGATGATGATGGCCTGCGACGGGTCGTCCACCATGCCGCTCCAGCGGATGTATCCACCGATGATGCCGAGCAGACGGTCGCCGACTTCCTCGGCGTGCAGGATGATCTTCTGGTTCGCGTTCATCAGGTCGTGCAGTTCGCGGTAGAAGGGCTTCAGGAACGCACCGAGGTCGTCGGCACCGCTCAACGGCCGGTGACGGAACGGCATGTTCAGTTCCTCGTAGGCGTGCAGGTTGTGGGGCGCGGCGATGATGGAGATCAGGAGGTCGAACCGGTTCTCGCGCAGCCAGATGATTTCCTCCTGGCGGCGCACCCGTCGGTGGTTCTCCCCGTAGCCACCCGGACGCTCGCAGATGGCCATCTTGTCCTTGATGACCCAGGTGAAATTCCGGGGGGTGATACCGAGGGCCCACTTCCCGCGCAACTTCGGTGGCATCTGGTTCTCCTCGGGTTCCGGCTTGTGTGACTGCAACGCTGCAGAAAAGCCGTGTGAGAAATTACCCCAGATTCACGATGGACAGGCGCTGTTTGCTCCGACGAATTTGCCGATTTTCGCCGATGTCGCACCCGGGGTGCTCGCCACGCGCCACTTCCAGCACCCTCTCCACCGTTGCCTGGTCGGGAGGGTACGGATGAGACAACCATGCACGGATCGCACGACGCGCCAACGGCACGGGGGCTGTGGACAAAGCAATCGCATCGGTGGGGTCGATGCCCGCGGCGAGTTCGTCGAGCAGTGCGTCATCGTCGCGCAGCACATCAGACGTGCGCACGAGGATCGGCACCGGGTCGCGCCTCGAGATGTCGGCAATCAACGGCAGCAGTTCGTGACGGACACGGTTGCGTTGGTGGGCGTCGCTCCTGTTCGTCTCGTCGTCGACGCACTCGATGCCGAGTTCGGTGCACAGTCGGTGCGTCTCGGTGCGGCGCAGGCCGAGGATCGGCCGCTTCGGGCCCGGCGTCATTGCGGAGAGGCCCGCACTCGCAGCGCCCCTCAACAGGTTGATGAGGACGGTCTCGGCCTGGTCGTCGGCGGTGTGGCCGGTCATTGCATCATCGGGGAGCACGCCGTACCGGGCGGTCCGTGCGCGGGCCTCCAGGTTCGGGCCCGGTTCGACGACCACACGGTGCACCCGCAGTTCGACGCCGAGCACCCGCGCGACCGGGGTGATCAGGTTGATGTCGCGGTGCGAGTCGGCGCGGATGCCGTGGTCGACGTGCACCGCAGTGACATGCAGACCGTGGGCCACGGCCAGGCACATGAGGGCCATCGAGTCCGGACCGCCCGAGAGGGCGACGGTGACGGCTGTGTGCGGCGCCGGGAAGGAACAGCGCGTCAGCAGTGACGCAACGAGCGGGGAAGCGGCAGGGGCACTATCCATGACGGGTCGGTGCCCATGACCGGTGCCTACTTCTTGGCGGCTTTGCGCTGGTGGCGGTTCGGGTAGCGGGTGGCGGACACCTTCGCGACGTAACCGAGCAAGGTCTGGACGATGAGACCGACAGCGGCGAGGAGGAGAACCACCCCGAGCCACCAGTGCCACACAACTGCTGCGAACATGGGATGAAGGATAGTCAGTCGAGCCAGTCGTCGCCGAAACAACCGGCGATCTTCTCCAGGAGCGTGCCGGGGATCTCGTCGTTCTGGGCCTTCTGGCGCACGACGCGCTTCAGTTCGCCGTGGAAGTCGAACGTCTGCTGGCAGTCCGTGCATCCGGCGAGATGCTCCATGATCTCGGCGTGCAGTTCGGCGGACAGTTCCTGGTCGAGGAACCGGTGCAGTTCGTCAAGTGTGCCCTGGCAGTCGGTGGCCATCATCGGTTCCTTTCTTATTGTCCTTCGAGTTCCCTGAGGAGCGACTCGTTGACGAGTCCCCGTTCCTTTGCGAACTCGTACAACCGCTTCTGCATCGCTTTTCTTCCGCGGTGCAGGCGGGACATGACCGTACCGATGGGTACGTCCAGCATTTCCGCGATTTCCTTGTAGGAGAAGCCGTCGACGTCCGAGAGCAGCAGCGGCATGCGGAACGCCTCGGGCAGTTCCTCGATCGCGTTCTTCACCTCGTCGTCGGTGAACAGCTCCATCATCTGGTCCTCGGCCGACGCGCTCATGCGTGACTGGTCGATCGTGCCGAGCCGCCGGTACAGGTACAGCTCCTCGACGTCGTCGAGCTCGGTCTCCGTCGGCCTGCGCATCTTGGCGTTGTACTTGTTGATGTACGTGTTGGTCATGATGCGGAACAGCCATGCGCGGAGGTTTGTGCCCTCTTCGTAGCTGTCGTAGGCGCGCCACGCCTTCATGTACGTCTCCTGCACGAGATCCTCCGCATCGGCACGGTTTCGCGTCATGCGGACGGCGGTGGAGAACAACTGGGGTGCGAACGCGGTGGCGTCTTCAGCGAACGTGTCTCGCGTCCCCATGGGAAATGGTCCTCAGCGACGCTTCGAGAGGTCGGCGACAGCCTTGCCGAGGGCGTCGTTGAACCGCTCGAGCATGTCGGCGAGAACGAGTCGCTCGTCCGCGTCGAACTGCTCCATGACCCTGACCACCATCTGCTTGCGCTTCTCCACGACCGAGGCGAACACGCGGCGACCCATTTCCGTTGGTTCGATCACGACGACACGGCCGTCCCCATCGTGGGTGACCTTCTGCACGAGACCGTCCTTGATGAGGCGCTGCACCGCACGGGTTGCCGTGCTGGGGTCGATGTGCATGGAATCGGCCAGGTCACCCATGCGGATCGTCTGATGCATGACGATTCTCTCGAGGGTGTCGAACTGGCCCGGGTCGATCGTGAATTCCTCGTTCTCGAAGATGAGGCTGCGCAGCTTGCTGTTGGCGGCACCGCGCCTGATCTCGCGCCACACCTTGCCGATGCGGTTGGCGGTCTCGCGGTTGAGGTCGACACCGAAGTCGATGGAGGGCTTCGTCTGCTCAGTCACCAATCATTAGGGTAGCGACATGAGCCAGCAGGGGGACCAGCAGGGGGAACTGCAGACCCCACTGGACATCCTCGGGATCATGGCCAGCCAGCAGGCGATGCTCGGCCCGGAACTACGTCACATCGAGATGTACACACGCCGCGGGCTCCTGAGCATCCTGTGGCACGAGCCCCGCGGGGAGGCCCGCAACGTGGGCGTCGTCATGATGGGCGGGGCGATGGGCGGCGTGATGGGCCCGGGTGAGGCGCTGTACCACGTGCTGGGTGAGGATTTTTCGGCGCGCGGGATCCCGTCGATGCGCATCAGTTACCGCAAGCCGAACGACATGGACTCGTGCTGCATCGACGCGGCGGCGGCAGTACAAATGATGGTCGGCACGGGGTGCGACAGGGTGATCCTGATGGGGCACAGCTTCGGCGGTGCCGTTGCCATCCGCGTGGCGGTCGGTCTGTCGGCCATGGTGACGGGAGTCGTCACGTTCGCCACGCAGTCGGCCGGGTGCGAGGTGGCAGGCGGACTGCAGGGTCGCCCCTTGTTGATGTTCCACGGTGACCGCGACGAGATCCTCCCGCTGGAGGCGAGCGAGGTGGTGCGTTCGATGGCGGGCACGGGCGAGCTGCGCGTGATGCCCGGTGACGGCCATCTTCTCGCGAAGAGCCATGACGTGATGCGCGAGGAAGTCAACGCCTGGTGCGACACGGTGTTTGCCCTGGGTGACCCGCAGCAATGACGGCAGTGCAGACACCGAAGAACGTCGTCGTTCTGCTGCTCGACAGCCTGAACCGTCATGAACTGGGTGCATACGGGGGCACGAACTTCGACACGCCGAACCTCGACCGGCTTGCGGCGCGCAGCGTGCGCTTCACGAACCACCACACGGGGTCGCTGCCGTGCATCCCCGCACGGCACGACATCCTCGTGGGGGCATGGGACTTCCTCTGGAAGCCGTGGGGCTCCATAGAGCTGTGGGAGGAACCCATCACCGCGTCGTTGCGGAAGGCGGGTGTCGTCACGCAGTTGATCACCGACCATCCGCACCTGTTCGAGGTGGGAGGCGAGAACTACCACACGGATTTCCGCGCGTGGTCGTACGAGCGCGGCCACGAGAGCGATGCGTGGAAGACACGACCCGACGAGTCATGGCTGGGTGCGCCGTCGTTCGGTCGTGGGCACACGCATTACGACGACTCGCGCGGTTACTTCAAGGACGAGTCGGATTTTCCCGGGCCGCGCACGATGGCGGCGACCGCACGGTGGTTGCTGGAGGACGCGCCGGTGCACCGTGCGAAGGGCGAGCGGTTCATGGTGTTCGTCGACGAGTTCGATCCGCACGAACCGTTCGACACGCCCGAGGAATGGGCGAACCGTTACGACGACACGTGGGAGGGTGCGCACCTCATCTGGCCACCGTACGAAGTGGACGCACTGAAGAAGGGCACGATCACCGAACGCGACGCCGTGCAGGTGCGGGCACAGTACGGCGGCAAGCTGTCGATGATCGACCACTGGCTGGGCAGGGTGCTCGACGCGATGGACGCAACGAACGCGTGGGAGGACACCGCCGTCATCCTGTGCACGGACCATGGTCACTACCTCGGCGACCGCGACGTGCACGACCGCGACGTGTGGGGCAAACCCGGTGTGCCGGTGTACAAGCCGCTCGGTCACATCCCGATGTTCATTGCGTGGCCGGGTGTGCAGCCGTCCGTGAACGACGCGCTCACCACGTCGACGGACATCCACGCGACGATCGCATCGATCTTCGGCGTCGAGACAAACCACACGGCTCACGGCCGGTCGCTCGCGCCATTGATGGCAGGGGAATCGACGCAGGTGCGCGACTGGTTGTTGACCGGCGTGTGGGGACGCGAGGTGCAGCTGGTGACGAACGACTGGCGGTACACGCGGGGTCCGCAGGGTGACAACATGCCCCACTCCATGTGGTCGAACCGGTGGAGCACCATGCCGATCGCGCGGTACCCGAACTACCGCATCCCGAACCCCGACTCACGCGCGACGCTCGATTTCATGCCGGGGAGCACCGTGCCGGTGATCCGCCAGCCGTTCCGCGCGGGCGACATGCTGCCGTTCTGGGCGATGGCAGAGCGTTACGAGACAATCATCTACGACCGTGCCGAGGACCCCGCCGAGACGGTGAACCGCATCGGCGACCCGATCGCGCGTGACGCCGAGGAACTCCTGCGTTCTGCGCTCGTCAGTGTGTCGGCACCGAGCGAGCAGTTCGAACGGCTTGGTCTGTCCTAGCGACGCCGCGCCGCGAGACCGAGCCAGGCGAGCGCGACGAGACCGAGCGCCATCATCAGGAAGACCGCGTTCTGGTGAGGCAACCGGTACGTGATGTCGATGCTCTGTGCCTCTGCCGCTGATGCCTCCACCACCGGCAGCACACCGTTCAGGGTGGTGAAACCGGTTGCCTTGCCGTTGACGGTGATCTGCATCCCGGGGGTGACGGGACGGGCGATGACGGCTCTGCCGTTCTGCGCGTAGGTGATTGTTTCGACCGAGTCGGTCTTCGTCGCGAACAGCACCCAGTTGTCGGTCTCCGCCACGGTCTTCAGCGCGTAGTCCTTCGGCACCGCCGCGTTCAGCCAGTCGAGTTGCTGGCCACGCTGCACGAGAAGTCGCGTCACTCCCATCAGGTCGACCCAGTAGCGGCCAGTGGTCTTCTCCCTCGAGAAGAGAGCTGGTGCGGTTCCCTCGGTGGACCAACCGAACACCCGAGTCATGAACGTGTTCTCGAGCGCCTCGTGGGGCATCGCCGAGTAGCCGGTGACGAACTCGGTGTCGAGGTCGCCGGCGAGGATGATGTTGCCGTCGGCCATCTCGGTGGCGGTGACCGACCCGGGCGGGTTTGGGATGAGGCGGAAACGACCGCGCTTCTTCTCGATGGTCTGCGCACCGGCGAGATCACCCTGCAGAACGAACACACGTTGTTTGTCGAGCGCGGAGTACTGCTGAGTGATGGTCGCGCGTGACGACGGGGCGTTGCGGTCGCCCGGCATCGCGGGTGACGGGCTTGCCATCACCAGATAGAGAGTGGTGAGCACGACGGATGCACCCAGCATCGGTGCGAACAGGTGACGACGGTCGCCCGTGAACAACCTGTGCGCCGCGGCGATTGCGACGAGCAACAGGACGGTGAGGAACATCGGGTACAGGCGCGGCCGGAACGCGGTGAGTGCGAGCCACGCGACAGGGGCGATCCACTTCCACGCGCCGGTGAAATTCCGCGGGTCCCTCTTCTCGCCGTCGGCAGACTGCAATGCGTTCGCGGCGACCATGATGACGAGAAAGGCGGCAAAGGGCTGGAACCGGAACGGCCAACGGGTGGGACCGAGGATGCTGGGGCCGAACATCCCCACGCACACGATTGCAGCCACCACGAGGTCGACGCGGACCGCACGCCGGACCTTCTGTGACGTGACGATCCAGTAGGCGGCGAGCGGAAGGAACCATGCGATGTACGTGATCGGCTCGAACATGAAACCCTGGCCGGCGAAGCCGTCGATGTAGGGCTGGCTGAACGGGGACCACGCGAACCCGATGGCATCAAGGTGGTGGGTGAGGAACCCGTCGTTGAAGAGGCCGTGGGGCGCGCGCGCCGCCCAGTCGGCGAACACCTTCGCGCTCACCCAGGTCGGCGCCGAGAGCAG
>JBEGJV010000058.1:0-9208 GCA_041184385.1 Actinomycetota bacterium | reverse complement strand
TTCACCACCGACGCAGTCATCGAGTGGATCAACAGTGCGGGCGACGGCTGGTTCGTGCACGCCAGTTACATCCGGCCGCACCCCCCGTACTCGGCCGCCGGTGACTACTCACGCATGTACGCACCCGGGGACGTCGGTGAGCCGATCGCACCAGTTGCGAACCCGGAGAAGTTCCACGAGTTGATGCTGCAGCTCGACAACACGAAGGCACCGACGGAACCGGCCGAGCTCCGCAACATGCGCGCGCAGTACTTCGGCATGATCACGGAAGTCGACGCGCAACTCGGACGACTGTGGCAGGCACTGCGCGACAACGGGACATGGGACGAAACCGTGGTCATCATCACGTCGGACCACGCGGAGCTCCTCGGTGACCACGGGCTGCGCGAGAAGGTGGGGTACTGGGAGACCAGCCAGCACATCCCGTGCATCGTGCGAGACCCGCGACACCGGTCGACGGCGGGCACCGTGGTGCGGAGGTTCACCGAGAACGTCGACATCATGCCCACCGTCTGCGAGATGATCGGGATCGAGATCCCGTTGCAGTGCGACGGACTGCCGCTCACGCCGTTCCTCGAGGGCACCGAGCCGCAATGGTGGCGGGACGCCGCGCACTGGGAGTACGACTGGCGCTTCGCACTCATCCAGTTGGGTGCCGACGTGCCGTGGCCGTGGAAGCGCAGCCTCGAGAAGCAGACGCTCTGCGTGCACCGCACCGACGACATCGCCTACGTGCAGTTCGGCGACGGCCGCTTCCTCTGCTTCGACCTTGCCGCCGACCCCACGTGGCGCACCGAGTGCACCGATGAGTCGCGCGTGCTCCGCGCCGCGCAGGAACTTCTGACATGGCGCATGCAGATGACGGACCGCCAGCACACGGGGTTCCTGGTGGAGAACGGCGGCACCGGCCGGTGGCCGACCGGCGTGCCGTGGCGGGACTAGTTCAGTCGCGCCACTTGTCGTGGTGGACCATCTGGTCGAGGGGGAGTCGCGTGAGCGGGCCGTGCTTGCCGCGCGGGTAACCGATCGGAACCATGGCGTGCACGCCCCACTCGGAGGGAATGGCGAGCAACTCCTGCACCTGCGGCTCGCTGCGCGAGATGAGGGTGGTGAGGACGCCACCGAGACCCTCTGCGCGTGCCGCGGTGAGGAGGTTCTGCACCGCGGGGTAGAGCGACGCGCCGCCCACCACTGAGGTGCGGTTCAGCTTGTCGTCCGTGACGTAGATGAGACGCGAGTCGTGAACGAACATCACGACGACGGGGACCTCGTGCAGGTTCTCCGCGAGTGCGGTGCCGACGGCGAGTCCCGCCGCCACGCGGTCCTGCACCTGCTGCGGCGCGCTCTTCACGTTCGCCATGTTGAAGTCCACGTACGTGGCCCACTCGCGCGCGTAGATCTCGCCGAGCTTCCTCTTCGTGTCGGTGTCCTGAACCACGATCATCCGCCACGGCTGCCGGTTGCCGCCGCTCGGCGCCCACACCGCAGCCTGGAGCACGCGGTCGAGCACGTCGGCGGGAACCGGGTCCGGCTTGATGCGGCGGATGGACCGCGTGGTGGAGATGACGTCGTAGAAGGACTCGCTCATTGCGGCAGTCTGTCGCCGCCGCGCCGAGCCGTCAAACCGGTCACCAGTCCGACTGGTCGAGACCGACGCCCACGAAGAGGTGGTGCATCAGGGACGCCCACTCGACGCCGGCATGGCGCCTGCCGAGCCGCACGAGGGTGGAGCGGAAGAGGTCGTCGTGGCCGTCCCCGCGGGACACGAGGTGGGAGATCTCGTGGATGACGTCGTCGAGGGTGGGGTTGCGTCGCATGAAGCCGATGGTGTGCGTGGTGCGGTCCGCCCACGCGGTGCAGCGTCCGGTGCGCCCGCCGAACTGGATGAAGGGGATGTCGATGTCCTCGACCATGCAGATGTCCTCGACAATCGACTCGACGTCACGCTTCGTCAGTTCGCGGAGCGGGACGTGGCGGGATGCCACGCGCTCGCACGAGTAGACGAGCGCCTGTTCCGTGGAGCAGCGGGCGAAATGACGAGCACCGTGGCGAGCCTCGGCGATCAGCTCGCTGATGTGGGTCACGTGAGTTCCCCGCGCACTCCCGACCCGAACGAGCGACCCGACGCACCGAACGAACGTCCGGCGGCCTGTCCGCTGGAGTAAGAGCCGGCGGAGGAATCGACATACGAGTAGCTGCGCCGCAACGGCGGCCCGTTCGTGCGGAGTTCCTTCTCCGCGCGCTTGCCACGGTCCGCGAGAACGAGACCCGCGCCGGGCGTCTCGGCGATGTACTCCTTGCGGGCGCCGCCGAGGGCTTCCTCGATGCCGGCGCGGAATCCCTTCCACCACGAGATGCGCCACGACCTGTCGCCCTTCGGAAGCAGACGCGCTCCCATGAGGTCGGCCGCGGCGAACAAGGTGCGCACCGCGAAGATGTCGTCGCGCCGGCCGTACAACACCATGCAACGGTCATCGCCGTCCCACGTGGTGTACCCACGGCACGAATGGACGAGCGCAATGGCATAGAGCAGGTTCTCGCGCTGGGAGCGGTACTTGCCGCTGACGTGGATGCGCTCGACCACGATGGTCTCGTCGACCTTCTCTCCGGTGTCGATGTCGCTCTCGGTGTAGCCGTGGCGCTGCATCAGTTTCGATGCCATCGCGAGCGCGGTTTCGGCCTCGTGCTGCGGGGTGTTCGGGTGGTGCGCCAGCGCGAGCATTGCGGCGATGCGGTCCTTCTCGGTGCTCATGACGGCTGCAGAATACGCATGGGGTGATCCGGGATCCGTCTCAGCTGCCCGTGTTCCCGAAATAACGCTTGTAGATCTCGTCGTACGTCCCGCTGGCCCGGAAGATGTTCAGGGCCTCGTTGATGTCGTTCTGAAGTGCGAGGTTGTCGTTCCTCACCAGAAACCCCAGTTTTCTGCCGGTGGTGAACGTGGTGGTGATCTTCACGGTTGCAGCCGGTTCGGCGGCCCGCAAGGCACTCACGCCCAGGTCGCTCACCGTTGCGTCCACCTGCCGGGTTTCGAGTGCGCGGAACATCGAGACAGCGTCCCCGAAAGTCTTCAACTTCGCGTCGCTCGAGTTTTCCCTCACGTATTTCTCGCCCGGTGAGCCGGCCTCGACGGCAATCGTCTTTCCCTTGAGTGTCTCCAGGTCGGTGAGAGCCTCGGCATCGTCATTGCGGACGAGGAGCGCGAGGTCGCCGTCAAGATACGAATCGGTGGACATGACGCCCCGGCCGGGGTCTCCGGGGACCGTCGTGCCCGAGGCCCCGACGTCGCAGACGTCGTCGGTGAGAGCACCGACAATCGAATCAGTGGGCGTTTCCTTGATGGTCGCGTTCAACCCGTAACGCCGGGCAATCGCGGACAACAGATCGATGTCGAAACCCGCGTCGTTCCGGCTCCCGTCCCTGAACCCAAAGGGAGGGTTCGTCATGTCCGCACACACCATCAAGTTGCCGGCTGACAGCGGCTGGAACGTCGGCTGTACCGACTCGACCGGCGTGGTGTTGTCCACGGTTGTGGAGTCGGCAACGGAGGAGCCGTCACGGTTCCCACCGCAGGCGGCAAGAACAACAGCAACGGCGGTGAATGATGCGGCAATCCGGGTCTTGCGTGGCACTGTTCCCTCTCCGGTGTGAGTGAGCAGCATCAACCTTAGACGGGCAGTGGTCATCATCAGGAAGGCACGATTGCGGCGCGGCTCTCACGCGCACGAGCGTCCATGTTCGGACCGCAGTCAATGCAGAACCGGCGGTTGTTTCCGTCTGATTCGATCGCCGTTCCGAACCGCGCGGCGAACGAGTGACATGCAACCGCCCTGATGCCGGGTACGCCATACTTTTCGGGTGCAGAGGCGAACCGACATCGAGGGTCTCCGCGCGATCGCAGTTCTTCTCGTGTTGTTGTTCCATGCCGGCATGCCGGGGTTGGACGGCGGCTACATCGGCGTCGACGTGTTCTTCGTCCTGTCAGGCTTCCTCATCACCTCGCTCATGCTGAACGAGCGCACCCAGTCGGGTCGGATCTCGCTCTCCGGCTTCTACTCGCGCCGGATCAGGCGGATCCTGCCGATGTCGAGCGTCGTCGCCGTCGTCACCCTCGCGGCCTCATGGGTGTGGCTCGAGCCGCTCCGCATGAGGGGACTTGCCACGGACGTCCTGGCGTCGGCCGGGTTCGCCTCGAACTTCGTGTTCGCCCACCGCGGTGCGGACTACCTGCAGTCGGCACTGCCGCCGTCCCCGCTGCAGCACTTCTGGTCGCTGGCGGTGGAGGAGCAGTTCTACGTCGTGTGGCCGGCGCTGACAGTGATCGCGTGCCTCGGTGTGGCGCGCGAATGTGCCGCAATGCTCCGACTACGGGTCGGTGTGGTGTCACTCGTCGTTGCCGTGGGCTCGTTCATCGCGTGCATGTCGCTGATGAACGAGAACCAGGTGTGGGCGTTCTACCGACCGCACGCACGCGCATTCGAGCTGGCCGTCGGCGCGCTGCTCGCGGCCGTTCCGTCCTTCGGGGGAGGCATCGTCCGGAGAATCGAGTCGTTGTGCGCGTGGGGCGGTCTTGCGGCCATCGTGGCATCAGCCTTCGTGTTCGATGAGATGACGAGGTTCCCGGGGCCGTGGGCACTCGTGCCGGTTCTCGGCACCGCTCTCGTGCTGCGCGGCGGTGACACAACCAACTGGGCACCCGATGCATTGTTGGGACTCTCCCCGTTCCAGTGGGCGGGCTCACGTTCGTACTCGGCGTACCTCTGGCACTGGCCGATCCTCGTCATCGGTGCGGCGGCGATCGGTCGTGACCTGACAGTCATCGAGGGAATCGTGTGCGTGGTGATGTCACTCGCACTTGCCGAGTTGTCGTACAGGTTCGTGGAGAACCCCATCAGGCGGGAGAAGTCGATTGTCGGTCCGCGCGCGTTCGCAATGGGCGGTGCCTTCCTGCTCGTCGTTGCGGGTGCGGGTCTGTTCGTGCGCAACAACCCGCCATCGCTCGGGACCGGTCCCGCGGCGACGACTCCCACGTTGACCGCGGGGACCACGACGTCAGTCGCAGGGGTTCCCGTGTCGACTCTCCCCGGCGGGACGACCACCACCACTCCCGCAGTCGCACCCACGATCATCAACGACAGGACCACACCCCAGGCGGTCCGCGACGCGCTCTACGTCACGCGGGTGCCGTCGAACCTCACGCCGTCGGTGAGCGGTGCGGTGAACGACATGCCGGTCATCTACGACAATGACTGTCACGCCGGCTTCGGTGCGACAACACCGAAGGACTGCGTCTACGGCGACCCGGCCTCGACGACGGTCATCGGTCTCTACGGCGACTCGCATGCGGCCCAGTGGTTCCCGGCCTTCGAGAAGGTTGCCATCAAGAACAGGTGGAAGCTGATCACGTACACGAAGCGAGGCTGCCCACCGGTCGACATCGAGGTGTACAGCAAGGTGCTCGGGAAGGTCTACAAGGAATGCAACCCGTGGCGTGCAAACGTGATGAAGAAGATGAAGACCGACGGTGTGCAGGTGGTGTTCGTGGCATCGTTCGACCGTCTGCTCGACGCGACGTCGCGCATTCCCATCTGGCAGAAACCGTGGCGTGACGGTCTGCAGGGAACGGTCGACGCACTGCGAGCCCTCGCCATCACGCCGGTTCTGGTGGAGGACACGCCCTTCCCCGGCCAGGACGTCCCCACATGCCTCAGCAAGAACGTGACGTCCGTGACCGCATGCAACATCACCGTCAACTCCGCGTTCCGCGCCGACATGCTCCAGGTGCGCGACGATTTCGAGGCCAACGGCGTGCCCGTGCTGCGGTCACGGCAGTGGTTCTGTGCCGAGTCGTTGTGCCCCGCGGTGGTGGGCAACCTTCTGGTGTACCGCGACGACAACCACATGACCATGAGCTATTCCCGCTTCGTTGCCCCCTTGCTGGACACGGCAATCAGACCGTTCGTGGATTGGTATTCACATACCCGTTGATTTCTGTGACAATCAGTTCATGGAACAGCGCGAAACACAGAAGCAAATGCTCGACCGGATGGTGTCCGCGGGTCAATTGACCCGTGAGGCCGCCGACGACATCCGCCACGCACCGGAATGGTCGGTGACCGCGCGTGAGCTCGTCTCGTATCTCGCCGGGGTCATCATGCTCAGCGGTGTCATCCGCGTGATCGCAGTCGCATTCCGCGACGCATCGCAGCAGTCAATCGGTGCGGCGCTCCTTTTCGCGGGGGTCGTCCTCGGTGCCGCTGCTTGGAAGATGCCGAAGAGGAACGACGTCCTCGAACGTCTCGCGGAAGTGGTGGAGGGCGGCGCCATGGTGCTGCTCGGTGCCGGGTCGGGCATGTTCCTCGATCTCGCGGACGTGAAACCCGAGGTCATCGTCATGATCATCGCCACCCCGGTGATCGCATGGGGGTACTGGCGGTCGACAATCTCGGTGTTCGTCGGGTCCATTGCACTTTCGGTCGGTGTGCCGATGCTCGCCTTCTCGACCGGTGCCCTCCTGACGGACAGCACTCGGATGATGGGTTCGGTCGCGCTCGCGAGCGGCGCCGCTCTGTGGATGCTCGGCCAGCGGCGGGTCGGGACCGCATTCATCCAGCGTGCGGCCGGTTGCTACTTCCTGTTGATGGGTGCGTTCGTTCTCGGTGCGGAACTGGGGGGACCGGGGAAGGTCATCCCGATCATCGTCGGTGCGGGATTGTTCGGCCTCGGTTCGATGAACCTGCAGCTCGAGGCACTCGGCGCAGGTGCTCTTGCGGTGACCATCGGCGTCGCCATGGCAACGAGCGACTGGCTGCCGAGCGAGTTCACCCGCGGCATCACCACGATCGTGGTGGGTGCGGCGATGTTCCTGGCGGTCGGTGCGCAGTTGCGCCGCGCGAAGCAGAACGGCACCTCACACGGTGGCGAACACCACCCGCCTCAGTCGACCAGCGCCTGAAACACCATCTGCTTGAACTGCGGCCGGATCGGGTGTGCAGACGACGGCAGCAGCTGCGTGAAGAACATGTAGACGAGGTCCTCGACGGGATCGACGGTGAAGATGGTGCTGTAGGCACCGCCCCATCCGTAGTCACCCACACTGCCGGGCACTTTTGCCTTCGCCGGGTCGATGGTGACACTCATGCTGAGGCCGAACCCCACGCCGTCCATTGCGGTCTCGGCGAACAACGGTCGTCCGTACTCGGAGAGGTCCGCCCCGCCGGGCAGGTGGTTCGACGCCATGTACTGCACTGTGCGCGGTGACAGGATGCGTGCGCCGTTCAGCTCGCCGCCGTTGCGAAGCATCATCGCGAACTTCATGTAATCGGACATGGTGGACACGAGACCGCCGCCGCCCATGTGGGCCTTCGGGTCCTGGAACGAGCTCAACGGCGGTGAGGGCATGCGCATCGCCTTGCGGTCCGCCGGGTTGAGTGCGTACGCGGACGCGAGGCGGTCGGCTTTTTCCTCGGGGCAGTGGAACGCGGTGTCGGTCATGCCGAGCGGGTCGAAGATGCGCTTCTTCATGAACTCGCCGAGCTTCATCCCGGAGAGAACCTCGACCACGCGGCCGATCACGTCGATCGCCATCGAGTAGTTCCACTCGGCTCCCGGCTGGAACAACAAGGGGAGTGAGGCGAGGTCGTCACAGATGCCGGCGAGGTCCTTGTCGGGCATGCCCCACTCGAAACCGGCGTTGCGGTACATCGTGTCCACCGGGTGGGCGTGCATGAAGCCGTATGTCAGACCGGCGGTGTGGGAGAACAGGTGCCACATCTCCATCGGTTCGTTGATGTGGTCGAAGCGCGGGTTGGTGGTGGACCCGGAGCGGAACACCTTCTGGTCGCGGAAGGACGGGATGAAGCGGTACACGTGGTCCTTCAGCTCGAAGAGACCCTCCTCCCACAGGATCATCGCAGCGACCGCGCAGATCGGCTTGGTCATGGAGGCGATGCGGAAGATGGCGTCCTCGCCGAGCGGCTTCTTCGACTCGATGTCGGCGAACCCGTAATGGGCGACGTGGGCGATCTCGCCGTCACGGGCGACGGCCAGCGACCAGCCGGGCAGGCGACCGTCGTCGACGAACTTCTTGAAGTGGCCGTCGATGCGGGCGAGGCGGGCGGGGTCGAACCCCAGGTCGGACGGGTCTGCGGTCTGTTGAACGGTGGACATAGTGCGAACCCTATTTCTGGCTGATGTGCCGCGCGTCACCAGAGGGTATGGTGAGACAAGACAACACCAAGTGTCTCATCGCAAGGGGGATTGCAATGGCAGACATGCTCGACTGGTCGACCGAATACGACGTCTTCCACCCGGAATACATCGCCGACCCGTTCACCATCTGGGACGAACTGCGCGAGAAGTGCCCCATCGCCCACACCGACGTTCTCGGTGGTTCGTGGCTGCCCACCACGTACGAGCACGTCACCACCATCGCCCGCGACATCGAGCACTTCTCCTCGAAGTCCATCACCGTGGTGCCGCCGCTCGACCCCGACGCAGAACCGATCACGATCGCCGCACCGATCGCCGTGGACCCGCCGCTGCACACGTACTCGCGCCGCACGATCCTGCCGTCGTTCTCGCCGCGGGCCGTCGATCAGCTCGAGATCTTCACGCGCGCGTGGTGCCGCGAGCTGATGGACCGCATCGCCGGGCGCGACACCGCCGATGCAGCGGTCGAGTACGCACAGCAGATCCCCGCACAGGTCATCGCCACCATGCTCGGTGTCCCCACCAACATGAAGGACAAGTTCACGGGCTGGGTGCGCGCCATTCTCGAGAACGCCGCGTACGACGTGGAGGGCCGCGAGCAGGCGGGCACGGAACTCCGCGAGTTCTTCACCAGCGCCGTTGCCGACCGCCGCGCGAACGGGCTCGGTGACGACATGATCAGCGAACTGCTGCGCGCGAAGGACCCGGACGGAAACCCGTACCCCGACAAGCTCGTGCTCGGCATGTGCGGCCTGTTGCTGGTCGCGGGCGTCGACACCACCTGGAGCGGCATCGGTTCGTCGCTGTGGCACCTCGCCACGCACCCCGAGGACCGCGAGCGCCTCATCCGCGAGCCCGAGCTCATCGACTCCGCAGTGGAGGAGTTTCTCCGCTTCTACTCGCCGGTCACCATGGCCCGCGTGCTGCACGAGGACTACGAGTACGCCGGCTGCCCCATGCACAAGGGTGACCGCGTGCTCATGAACTTCCCCGGCGC
>JBEGJV010000057.1:0-11316 GCA_041184385.1 Actinomycetota bacterium | reverse complement strand
GCGTGGTACGCGCGCTTGCTGAAGGCGAGCGGCTCGCTGAACTGCCCGCGCAGGAACGCGGCGGTCTCCACGATGTCGGGCCATGACTTCCATTCCCAGTAACCGGGCAGGCGGCCGGGGTACTGGTCGTTCCAGATGTCGAGGCTCGGCAGCTTGTGCATCTCGATGCGGTCGTCGAGCACGGGGTAGGGCTGGCCGCCGAACACCTCCACGTGGTGGCCGAGGTCGACCAGTGCCTTCGTGAGGTGCCGGGTGTAGACGCCCTGGCCACCCACGTGTGGCTTGCCGCGGTACGTGAGGTACGCGATGCGGAGCGGGCCGTCCGGGTCCCCCTGCTGATTCATAGGGGAGGAAGGCTAACTGCGACCCTTTCGATTGGCTCGTGCGGCCCTGCGCATCACCCAGGCCAGAAGCAGCAAAAGCCCGCAGATATACGGTGCATTCCCCGTCCGCGAGTACAGCGTGCGACCCGAGTGCAACTCGACGGTTCGGATGATGACCCGTTGCTCACCGATGGCCGTCCGCTGGTGGACGTCACCGCTCGGTGACACGAACGCGGTGAACCCCGTCGGTGCGACCTGCAGGACCCAACGCCCCTGCTCGCGCGCACGCAGCCGTGATGACGCCACCTGCTGTGTCTGGAGGATCGTCCACGTGTAGCTCGATCCGTTCGTGGGGTTCACGATGACGCGCCCGCCGCTGGCGACGCCCTCGTTCACGCGACCACCGAAGAACACCTCCCACGAGATCGCGACCGACATCCGGATCCCCGCGGCATCGACGAACCCCGGCGTCTCGCCCGGCACTGCGTCACGCGGCACGAGGTCGACCGGCGCGCCGAGGGCCTTCAGCAACGAGCGCATCGGCATGTACTCGCCGAACGGCACGCGGCGCTTCTTGTCGTATCGGTCGGTGACTGATCCGTCGGGTTGGATGACGACCTGCGCATTGGTGAACGAGTCATCGTCGGCATCCTCCGTGATGCCGATGATGAACGGCACGTCGAGACGGCGCGCCTCCGCGGCGAGCTCCGTCAGTTCACGACTCTCGGCGAAAGAGCCCTTCCCGGTGATGTTGATCACGTTCTCCGGCCACACGACGGCGGTGAGAGAGGGATCCTTCATGATGTTCCTTGTTGCCGCGAGGTGCGCGACGAAGACCTCCCGGGGTTCGACGTCGCCGACGTGCGTTCCCTGCCTGCCGCCACCCTGCACGAGTGCGTACGTGGCGTCGCCCTCGTGGGTCGTCGTGTTGAAGGGGATCGACACGAGCAGGATGACGACGCCGGCGCCGACGACCCGGAGCCGGCGGTCACTGAACGAGAACAGCAGCACGGCGAATGTGACGAGGATGACACCGCCGATGCCCGCGAAGTGGACGAACGGCGACTGCGACTGCGAGATGGCGAGAGTGGCGAGCGGGACACCGCCGAACGGGACGGAGAGGCGCAGAACCTCGGCGAGGGTGTGCGTGACCGCGAGAGCGGTGCGGTGGTGGGCGTCGGAGACTCGTCCGATGAGGTGTGCGGCCACGGCCGCTGCGCCGTGGAACGACGCGAAGAGAAGGCAGACGATGACGTACCCGGGCACGGTGAGGAACCACATCCACGCAAGTGACGGCACGAACCAGCCGAGTGCCCACCACGTCGCGGTGCGGAACGGGGCGCGACGCCCCTCGTGCACTGCGGAGTTTGCGTACATCGCGCACCCGATGATGGCGAGCGGCCACCAACCCCAAGGGGGCATCGAGAACGCAACGAGTGCACCCGCGAGGAGGAGCCTTGTGCGCGACGGTCTCACGGCGTCACTTGTGCGTGTCGAGATGCGCGAGCACCGATGACGCTGCGCTGCGTGCCTGCTGCACGCACGCCGGAATACCGATCCCGCGGAAGCTCGCACCGGCAAGGAACACCCCCGGTGCGCTCTGCTGCAACCCGGCCTCGAGTTGTGCGAGACGGGTGAAGTGATGCGGTCTGTACTGCGGGAACGAATCGGTCCACCTGGTGATGCGGATCTCACCGGGGGTGAAGTCGACACCCAGGTGATGCTTGAGGTCCGCTCCATGCCGTCGCGGCCGAGCGACACCCGCAGGACCTTCGAGCCGTCCGCCGGCGCCCAGTGCGCCCACTTGTTCGAACCGAACGAGACCGCGGTGACCCATCGTTGGTCCGGTTTCGGCACCAGGTAACCGCTACCGGTCCACTCGCGCTTCCACTGCGATGACGGCACGGTCATGGTCACCATGATCACCGACGCGTGGTCCCATGCACCGAGTTGTCCGGAAGCAGCGGAATCGAGCGGCCGCACGAACGCTGCACTGTGCCCGGCGGGAGTCGCGATGACCACCGCGTCACATGACAACGCAGCATCATTGGTGATGACCATGTATCCGTCATGCCTGCGCGTGACCTCCGAGACCGCTGCGCCGGTGCGGATCTCGCCCCCGAGCGACGTGACGCGTGCGGCGAGAGTGTCGATGAGCGACCCCAGACCCTTCAATGGAGTCGCGAACACCGGCCCGGGCTGTGCGGGCGCCTTCCTCGCCGCACCGGCGGCAAGAAGCAGGCTGCGTTGTGACGTGAGCGCATTGATCTGCGGGACTGCCTCGAGGCTGAACGTGTCGGTGTCGGCTGCGTAGATGCTGCCGACCAACGGGTCGACGAGTCGCTCGTGCACCTCGCGCCCGAAACGGCGCCGCATCAACTTGCCGATGGAATCGTCATGCGGCAGGCGGGGCAGCAATGGTTCGATGGCGGCACGCAGCTTCCCGCGAGGGCTGAAGAGCCCGCTGAGCGCGAAGGAGCGGACCTTCGCCGGTACGCCCATCAGGATGTCCCCGGGGATCTCATGGAGTCCGTCGTGCCACACGTACGCACCGACGCCGGTGGGGGACGTCAACGCGGCTGTCAGGCCGAGGTCGGCGGACAACTGCATCGCCCACGGGACACGGGTGAGGAAAGCGTCCGCTCCCTCGTCCACCGCGGGCAGACCGGCAAACGGCGACGTCCTGATGAGACCACCGACTCGCGGTGCCGATTCCAGAACGGTGACTTGCGTGGGAGCGTGCGCATCGGCGAGGATGCCGAACGCGGTCGTGAGTCCGGTGACGCCGCCACCGATGACGACGACGCGTCGCTCCGTCGTCACGCAGCGACCACCCTGCGCGCGAGAGCAGCCATCACCTTTGCGTCCGCGTTCACGCACGCCGTGCGTCCGAACGCCAGTCCGTGCGTTGCTGCGCGGTGCGACGCCTCGATGTCGAGGTCGTAGAGCACCTCGAGGTGATCGGCGACGAAGCCGCAGGCGCTCACGAGCACACCGTCAATCGGTTCGTCGGTCGACTTCTGGGCACCGAACGAGTCGATGACCTCGAGAATGTCGGGGCCGATCCATGGCTCGGGCGTGCGGCCGGCCGACTGCCATGCAATCGACCACTGTGACCAGCGGGTGAGACCGACCTTCTCTGCGACGGCCTCCGCGGTGGCGCGCAGTTCCTCGGGGTACGGGTCGCCCCCGTCGATGATGCGCTGGGGAAGCGAATGCGCGGTGAAGAGCACCTTCGTGCTGCCCGGCATGTCGGCGAGCTTCTTCTTCATGTCCTCGGCGAGGAAGTCGACGAACGCCGGCTCGGTGGCCCACGAATCAATTCCCGTCACCTCGATGCCGTGCGGCGCGGCGGCCTCTCGCACCCGTCCGATGTACTGGCCGATCGAGTACGACGAGAAGTGCGGCGCGAGGACGAGACCGACGATCCGCTTGAATCCCGCGGCGGCTACCTCGGCAACCGCCTCCTCGATGAAGGGGGTGGCGTGCTTCAGCCCGAGCGTGACGTGGTACTGGCCGGGTGCGATCGCGTCGAGTTCGCGCTGCAGCGCGTCGCGCTGGTCCTCCGTCAGTTGCTTCAGTGGCGACAGACCGCCGATTGCCTCGTACCTGTCGGTGAGGTCCTGGAGCAGTTCGGGTGTCGGCGGGCGGCCACGGCGGATGTCTGTGTAGTACGGGAGGATCTCGTCCTTCGTCCGCGGCGTGCCGTATGCCATCAACACCACCGCGGTGCGGTTCTCGTTGCTCATTTCGATGTCCTCTCGTGCACGTGCGCGACGATTGCCTCGAGCACGCCCGGGTCGGTGTCGGGCTGCACGCCGTGACCGAGGTTGAAGATGTGGCCTGGGTGGCCGCCGTTCTCCGCGAGAACGTCGTCGGCACCCGCGAGTGCCACGTCGGTGCCCGCAAGGACGAGCGCAGGGTCAAGGTTGCCCTGCACGACGGTTCCGGCGCCGAGACGTTTCCGCGCCTGCGATATCGGCGTGCGCCAGTCGAGCCCGATCACCGAGTTGCCCACCGTGTTCATGGACTCGAGCAGATGGTCGCAACCGATGCCGTAGTGGATGCCGGCGACGCCCGGGTGAAGTGCAGCGAGCTGCGAGAACACGGCGGTGGTGTGCGGCTTCACGAATCTGTCGTAGTCCGCACGGCCGAGAGCGCCCGCCCACGAGTCGAACACCTGGAACGCCTCGGCTCCCGCGCTCAACTGGGCACTGATGAACGTCACCGAGTGCTGGACGAGTCTCTCCATCACCTCGTGCCACAGCACCTCGTCGGTGTGCATCATCCTCTTCGTGTTCTGGTACGTGCGGCTCGGGCGTCCCTCGATGAGGTAACTGGCCACGGTGAACGGCGCACCCGCGAACGCGAGCAACGGCACGGTGAGCTCCCTGGCGAGGATCATCACCGTGTCGGTCACGTACTCGATGTCGGACAACTCGAGCGGGCGCAGGCGCACCATGTCGGCACTCGAGCGCAACGGGCTCTGCGCGACCGGGCCGGTGCCGGGGGCGACGTCGATGCCGAACCCGACGGCGTGGGCGGGAACCACGATGTCGCTGTAGAGAACGGCCGCGTCCACGCCGTGTCGGCGGACGGGCTGGAGCGTGATCTCGGCGGCCAGATCGGGCTTCTTGATGGCCTCGAGGATGCTGCCCTCGCCGCGCACGGCGCGGTACTCGGGCAGACTGCGGCCCGCCTGGCGCATGAACCACACGGGGGTGCGGTTCGCGGACTCCCCGCGGCTCGCGGCAAGGAAGGGGTCGGAGGGCCTGCTCGTCACCCCCGTGACGCTATCGGGGGTTGTCCTTTGCGATCCTGCGCAACGCCGCATCGATGCGCGCGATGCGAGTCCGCGCCGGCGGGTGGGCCGACACCAGGCGGTCACGCCAGTTCGTGGGCCGCTCGCCGCCACCGGTCTCCACCACGCGCCGCAGGGAACGCATGAGTGGCTTGCCGAATCCCATCTCGACCGCGCGGGTGTCGGCAGCGAACTCCGCTCCCTTGCCCACGAAGTTGCCGATGTACTGGGCGATGGTGATCGTGCTGAGGAACAGCCACGACACGATGGTCAGCAAGCCGGCCATCGTGCGACCGACCAATGCGGCCCCCGATGACTTGCGCTCTATTGCGTCACCCGCCGCCTCGGCGATGTTCTGCAGAAGGTACCCGACGCGCGCGAAGAGCACGATCGGCACGGTCAACCACTGGCTGACCGTCAATGCAATTGTGTGCATGCCGAGGTGATGCGACAGCTCGTGCGCGAGCACACCGGTCAATTCGTCGTCTGTGAGGTTCCCGACCGCCCAGCTCGACACGATCATCAGGTGACCGCCGGTCGCGAACGCGTTCAGGTCGTCGGAGTCGACGATTGCCAGCACGAAACGAGACGGAGGGATGAGGTTGCGCTGCGCCACAACGGCCCACGCCTGCTGCAGCCGTTCGTGCTCGGTGCGGGTGGGGGTGCGCGCGCCGATCAGTCGCTGCAGCAACAGACGTTGCGCGGGTTGCCAGAAGAGCAACACCCCGAGCAGAAGCCATCCACCCGCGAACAACCAGTACGGCACGTGGACGAATCGGGCGACCACCCACCAGAACGCGGCCACCGAGAGGCCCCAAGCGGGAAGAAGCGCAATGACGGGCAGGAACGCCGCGACGGCATGGCCGTCGATCTTCCGGGTCGACCCCATCCGGTCCGCACGCGCCATCGGAACAGTCCACCAGCCGGCGGCAAGGTGCGTCAACGACCTCGGGCGGATTTGCCCGGTCACCTACACTCGCCACGGGCACACGCACCGCACAAACGCTCCGAACCAACGCACCAAACCAACGCACCAAACAGAGGTACCACGATGACCGCACCCACCATCCCCGGCGCAGAACCGCTCTCTCACGTCGGCAACGGAGACGTGGGGGCACTCGTCCTCCACGGTTTCACCGGCAACCCGGGTTCGATGCGCGGTCTCGCCGACGCGTGTGCCGCTGCCGGGTTCCACGTGGAGATGCCCCAGCTCGCCGGTCACGGCACCGCGATGGAGGACATGATCCCCACGCGCTGGGACGACTGGTCGCGCGATGCCGACGCCGCGTACGCGAAGCTCGCCGCACGTGCCAACAAGATCGTGGTGCTCGGTCTCTCGATGGGTGGCTCGCTCACGTTGTGGGTCGGTACGCAGCACCCGGAGGTGAGGGGTCTCGTGTGCGTGAACCCCGCGACGCTTCCCCAGCCGCAGGAAGTCATCGACATGCTGAAGGGGATGGTCGACGGTGGCCAGGAGGTGATGGACGGCATCGGCAGCGACATTGCCGATCCGTCCACGCACGAGACCGCGTACCCCGGAACGCCGCTCGCTGCGTTGCATTCGTTCCAGGTCGACGGTCTCGTGCCGTTGTCGCAGCAGTACGGCTCGCTGAAGATGCCTCTGCTCTTGTTCACTTCCGTGCAGGACCACGTCGTCGACCCGGGCAACAGTGATGCGCTCGCGGAGGCGTACGGCGGTGCCGTCGAGCGGGTCATGCTCGAGCGCAGCTACCACGTGGCAACCCAGGACTACGACAAGGACATCATCTTCGCGAAGTCCGTCGAGTTCGTCTCCCGCGTGACCGCATGATCCACGCGCTGCTCGCAGCGATCCCCAGCCCCTCGTCAGGTTCCGTCCACATCGGTCCGCTGCGCCTCAACGCCTACGGGTTGATGATCGCGCTGGGTGTGATCGTTGCCGTGCGCATCGCCGGCCGGCGAGCCGAATCGCGCGACGTTGCGACGATGGATGAGTTCTCCAGCATCGGAATGTGGGGAGTCGTCGCGGGCATCATCGGTGGCCGCGCGTACCACGTGGTCACGTCGCTCGGCTCGTTCCGCGGTCGTTGGGTGGAGACGCTGTACGTGTGGCACGGCGGTCTCGGCATCTGGGGCGGCATCGCACTCGGTGTGCTCGTCGGCATGTGGAAGGCGAAACAACTGGGTCGCGACCCACTGTGGATCGTCTCGTGTGCTGCTCCCGCCATTGCGGTTGCTCAGGCGATCGGGCGGTGGGGGAACTGGTTCAACCAGGAGCTCTTCGGCAAGCCGACGACACTCCCGTGGGCACTCGAGATCTCCGCGGCCAAGGCAAAGGCTGCGGGGTACGCCGCGGGCACGACGTTCCACCCGACGTTCCTGTACGAGTCGGTCGGTTGCCTCCTGATTGCGTGGGTGCTGCTGCGGATCGAGAGGCGAACGGACCCCGCCCGCGGGCGACTGTTCCTGGTGTACGTCGCGCTGTACACGGCCATGAGGTTCTTCATCGAGGGACTGCGCATCGACCCGGCGCACCGTGCCGGCGGGCTGCGGCTGAACCAGTGGGTCTCGATCGCGGTGTTCCTCGCCGCCGTGACGTCCCTCATCATCTCCCGCCGGCGTTCGGCACCGGCCGTCGAAGCGTCTACGGTGAACGACCATGAGTGAGTGTCTCTACGAAAAAGTCGAACCGGGAATCGCCGTCATCACCTTCAACCGCCCCGAGCGGCTGAATGCGTGGACCGGCCGGATGGGCGAGGAGTACTTCAGCCACATCGACACCGCGGTCGCAGACCCCACGGTGCGCGTCATCGTGGTCACGGGTGCGGGCAAGGGTTACTGCGCCGGTGCCGACATGGGAACGCTCCAGGCAATTCCGTCCGGCGACGCGGCGAAGAAGCCGGCGAGGGAAGAGAAGAGCATCGTCGAGGGGCGCACGCAGGACGAGATCACGCGCATCCCGAAGCCGGTGATCTCGGTGGTCAACGGTGCCGCCGCAGGCC
Source organism: Actinomycetota bacterium (assembly GCA_041184385.1). Taxonomy (GTDB): domain Bacteria; phylum Actinomycetota; class Acidimicrobiia; order Acidimicrobiales; family Ilumatobacteraceae; genus UBA2093. The sequence continues at coordinate 3,211 of JBEGJV010000057.1, read as the reverse complement.
TCGGTCTCGTGCAGTCGCTGATGTGCGACATCCGATTCGCGGCCGAGTCCGCGAAGTTCACCGTGGCGTTCTCGAAGCGCGGTCTCATCGGTGAGTACGGCATCTCGTGGGCACTGCCGCGCCTCGTCGGCCAGGCGAACGCGATGGACCTCATGTTCTCCAGCCGTGTCATCAAGGCTCCCGAGGCCCTCGCGATGGGCATGGTCAACAGGGTGCTCCCGGATGACCAGCTGATGGACTTCGCGATGGCGTACGCCGCCGACCTCGCGATGAACGTGTCGCCGTCGTCGATGGCGGTCATGAAGCGCCAGGTGTACGCCGACTACGGCAACGACGTCTCGCGGTCCACCACGGAGGCGCTGCGCCTGATGCAGGAATCGTTCACCCGCCCCGACTTCAAGGAAGGCGTGCAGAGTTTCCTGCAGAAGCGGCAGGCGGAGTTCCCGCCGGTCAACCCGGATCTCTAGGCCCCACCGAACTCTTTGGTCGGCCTCGGGGTAGCCCTCGTAGGCTTGGGTCCCGTGGCGAACGCTGACACCCCCATCACAGAGGCCGATGTTGCCAAGGTCGCGCGCCTCGCGCGCCTCGACATCGACGAGTCGCACGTGCACCACTTCACCGAGCAGTTGGTGAAGGTTCTGGCGCACTTCAAGGACATCGACGCACTCGACCTGTCCGCCGTCGCCCCGATGACCCAGCCCTACCCGCTCGTCAACGTGATGCGCGAGGACGTGGAACTGCCGACGCTCGACACCGACGAGGTGCTGGACGCGGCCCCCGCAGCCGAGGAACGCCGTTTCCGCGTGCCGCCGATCATCGGGCTGGACGGCTGACATGGCCGCCGTCCCATCGACAGCCGCCGGCATCGCCGAAGCGGTCGCCTCGAAGCAGGTCACCGCGCGCGAGGTGCTCGAGCATTTCCTGGCGGCGATCGACGCACGCGAGTCCAAGATCAATGCTTTCAACCTGGTCACCGCCGATGCGGCGCGTGCACAGGCCGACGCAATCGATGCCGACATCGCCGCAGGTCGTCCGGTCGGCCCACTGGCCGGCGTGCCGATCGCGCTCAAGGACAACATGTGCACGCACGGCGTCGAGACGACGTGCTCGTCGCGCATCCTCCAGGGCTGGAAGCCCCCGTACGACGCCACTGTCGTGACGCGCCTGCGCGCGGCGGGTGCCGTCGTCGTCGGCAAGACGAACCTCGACGAGTTCGCCATGGGTTCCTCCACCGAGAACTCCGCGTTCGGTCCCACGAGGAACCCGCTCGACACGTCGCGCGTGCCCGGCGGCAGCAGCGGCGGCAGCGCGGCAGCCGTCGCCGCGGGCTTCTCGCCCGTCAGCCTCGGCAGCGACACCGGCGGCTCCATCCGACAGCCCGCGGCACTCTGCGGCATCGTCGGCGTGAAGCCCACCTACGGCACCGTCAGCCGCTTCGGTCTCGTCGCGTACGCGAGCAGCCTCGACCAGATCGGCCCGTTCGCCACGAACGTCGACGACGCCGCACTCATCACCGAGGTGATCAGCGGTCACGACTCGAACGACTCCACCTCCATCCCGAACCCGCCGCTGCAGCTGCGCGGTGCGGCACGCGAGGGCGTGAAGGGCATGCGCATCGGCCGTGTGACCGATCTCCCCGGCGGCGCCGAACCGGAAGTCGAGAAGGCACTGAACGACGCGTTCGACGCCCTGCGCGCCGCCGGCGCCGAGATCGTCGACGTCACGCTGCCGAGCCTCTCGTACGCGCTCACCGCGTACTACCTGATTGCGCCTGCAGAGGCGTCCAGCAACCTCGCGCGTTTCGACGGTGTGCGCTACGGCCTGCGCGTCGGTGCCGCCGACACGAACGCCATGTACGGTGCCACGCGTGCCGCGGGCTTCGGCGATGAGGTGCAGCGCCGCATCATGCTCGGCACCTACGCACTGTCGGCCGGCTACTACGACGCGTACTACGGCAAGGCGCTGAAGGTGCGACGCGTCATCGCCGACGACTTCGCGAAGGCCTACGAGAAGGTGGATGCCATCCTCACCCCGACGTCACCCGTTGTTGCCTTCAAGTTCGGTGACAAGGTCGACGACCCCATGTCCATGTACCTGTGCGACATCTACACGATCCCCACGAACCTCGCCGGCCACCCGGCCATGAGCGTGCCGTTCGGGAACGGCGCGCACGGCATGCCGATCGGCATCCAGGTGCTCGCGCCCGCACTCGGCGAGCAGGCCATGTTCCGTGTCGGCGGCGCACTCGAGTCAGCAAGGGCGGGCAAGTGATGAGCGACAGCACACTCAGTTCCGTGAAGGCCACCGAGGACCAGTTGCTCGAGGGTGGCTGGGAACTCATCGTCGGCCTCGAGGTGCACGTGGAACTCGCCACGCGCACGAAGCTGTTCAGCGGCTCGCCGAACCGGTTCGGCGACGAGCCGAACACGAACATCGACCCGGTCACACTGGCGCTTCCCGGCGCTCTCCCGGTGCTGAACAAGCACGCCGTGGAACTGGCAATGCGCATCGGCCTCGCGCTGAACTGCCGCATCCAGCCGTGCATCTTCCACCGCAAGAACTACTTCTACCCGGACATGCCGAAGGCGTACCAGATCAGCCAGTACGACATCCCTATCAACGCCGACGGTCACCTCGACCTGCCGAGCGGCGTGCGCATCGGCGTGGAGCGAGCCCACCTCGAGGAGGACACCGGCAAGAGCACGCACGTCGGCGGTGCCACGGGTCGCATCCACGGCAGTGACTACTCGCTGATCGACTTCAACCGGGCCGGCGTGCCGTTGGTGGAGATCGTGTCGCGCCCCGACATCCGCACCAGCGAGCAGGCCAAGGAGTACGCGGCCGAACTGCGTGCCATCGTCGCCGCCATCGGCGCGTCCGACGCGAAGATGGAGGAAGGCTCCATGCGCGTCGATGCGAACGTGTCGGTGCACAAGCCGGGAACGCCGTTCGGCACGCGCTGCGAGATCAAGAACGTGAACTCGATCCGCGCGCTCGGCCGTGCCATCGACTACGAGGCACGCCGCCAGATCGACGTCATCGAGTCGGGCGGCACCATCCGGCAGGAGACGCGCCACTGGGACGACGCGGAGGGCCGCACGCACACGCTGCGCGCGAAGGAGGATGCCGACGACTACCGGTACTTCCCCGAGCCAGACCTGGTCCCGCTCGATCCGGGCCAGGAGTGGATCGACCGCGTGCGCGCCGAACT
>JBEGJV010000056.1:0-11389 GCA_041184385.1 Actinomycetota bacterium | reverse complement strand
CCTCGAAGTTCTCGAGATGCTGCACGAGCGTGCCCCCGAGTGCGACGTTCAGGATCTGGTGCCCGCGGCAGATCGCCAGCACCGGCATGTCGACGGAGAGTGCGTGGCGCACGGCGTTGATCTCGAAACTGTCGAGGAACGGGTTGACACCGAACAGGCGAGCGCGCTCGGTCTGGCCGTAGTTGCGCGGGTCGACATCGCCGCCACCGAGCAACACCATGCCGTCGCACCTGTCGATCGTCTCGCGCACGGCGGCCTCGTCCTCGTTCGGGGGGATCACCACGGGAATGCCCCCGGCCCGCTGGATCGCGTCCACGTAGAAACGCCCCGCGGCGACAACGGGCGTGCGCATCGACTTCGCCTCGTCGCTGCGCCGGCCCGGGATGGCGATGAGCGGCGGTGTCATCGTGTCTCGATGCGTTCGATGCCGTAACCGGCCGCGCGGGCGGCGGCGATGACCGCGTCAGCGTGTTCCGCGCTGCGCACCTCGAGCACGGCCTGCACACCGGTCTCGCGCACGTGCAGGTCGACACCCTCGCGCACGTGCTCCACCTCCACGAGATTCGCGCCGTTCTGCGCGAAGAGAGCGAGAAGACCGGCAAGTCCGCCGGGACGGTCGGAGATGCGGGCGAACACGATGAGGCGCCGGCCGGCCTTCGTCTCGTTGCGCCGGATGAGCCCGGGAACGACACCGAGGTCGACGTTCCCCCCGGAGAGCACGACGCACGTGGAACCCGACTTCGACGGTGTCACCACGCCACTGATGAGAGCGGACACCCCGACGGCACCGCCACCCTCCACGTACAACTTGCTGCGGTCCATCAGAAGCACCATCGCGTCGGCGACGGAGTCTTCCTCCACCACCACGATGTCGTCGACCCACTTCTCCACGACCGGACGGGTGACGTCGCCCGGCCACTTCACCGCGATTCCGTCGGCGAGCGTCACGATGGGACCGTCGCCGGGCGGCACGTTCGCGTACGGTGCGCACGCGCGCACCTGCACCCCGATCACCCTGATCGACGGGTTTGCCTGCTTCAGCACGTAGGCGACCCCGCCCGTGAGCCCGCCACCACCGAGCGGGATCAGGACCGTGGAGAGATCCCCGATGTCCTCGAGCAGTTCGAGGCCGAGCGTCGCCTGACCCGACATCACGGCAGGGTCGTCGAACGGATGACAGAAATTCATGCCCGTCTCGGAAGCGCGTTCGCGCGCCCGCGCCACCGCGGCGTCGAGCGTGTCACCACCCTCGCTCAGAGTGGCGCCGTAGGAACGGACCGATTCCATCTTCGACAGCGACGCACCGGAGGGAACGAAGATCTCGCACGGCACACCACGCTTGCGGGCGGCGAACGCCAGTGCCTGCGCGTGGTTCCCGGCGCTGCCGGCCACCACCCCGGCCGACGCTGCGTCACCGAGCGTGGCGATCTTGTTCATGGCCCCGCGGATCTTGAACGACCCGGTGCGCTGCAGGTTCTCGGCCTTCAGGACGATGGAACCACCGCACATCTCGGACAGGGCAGCCGATTCCGTGACCGGTGTGTGCTTGACCACGCCGATGCCGGCTTCGCGTGCTGCACGCACGCTCTCGGGCGAAATCGGGTCGCCGGAAGCGTGTGAGGGACCCATGCGCCACCTACCGTAGTGGTCATGCGCGCGGCCTTGATCGGTAATAGGAGCGACACCGACCCCGGCTTGGTCGGGCACGCCCTGCGCCGGCGCGGGTACTCCTTCGTGGAACTCGCGCGGGAGGACCACGCAACATGGGAACTGTCGCCCGCCGACGTCGACCTCGTTGTCAGCCTCGGCAGTTCGTGGAGCACCTACTGGCCGGAGTTCGAGCGGGAGACCGCGACCGAGCGGGACTTCCTTCTGTCGGCTCATGGGTCCGGGGTGCCGGTTCTGGGGATCTGCTTCGGGGCCCAGCAGCTGGCCACCGCCCTTGGCGGCACCGTTTCACGATTGCACAAGCATGAAATCGGCTGGCACGAGGTGTCTGCCATGCCCGAAAGCGGAACCGGCGGGGCGGCGGAAATCCTTGCGGGGCAATGGTTCCAGTGGCACTACGACGGATTCTCGGTGCCGAGCGGGGCAACGGCCCTGGCCCACAGCGCCGTCTCGCCCCAGGCATTCAGGGTCGGGCGCACCCTCGCGGTGCAGTTCCACCCCGAGGCCACTGAGTCGATCGTGCGGCACTGGTCATCGGGCGACGGGGCAACCGAACTGGCCGATGCCGGCATCGACAGGGAGGACCTGCTCGACCGGACCCGTCGGACGATGGATGACGTGCGCAGCCGCACCGACACTTTGGTCGATTGGTTCCTGCGCGACGTGGCACAAACGCACGAGAACTGAGGGTTCCGGGGCTGCCCGTTCGCAGGGCGAAGTTGGGGTGAAAGACAGGCCCCGTAGTAGTTTCGGATGCGATGTCTCCGTTCCTGCGGTCATACCTCACCGTCGTGTGGTTCGGTCTCGCCTCCTTCCTGATTGCCGGTCTCTTGCTCGGTATTTCGGCATTGCTGCGCCCGAACAAGCCGTCCACAGAGAAGCTGATGCCGTACGAGAGCGGTGTCGACCCGGTGGGCGAGGGCTGGTCCCAGAGCCAGATCCGCTACTACGTCTATGCCCTGCTGTTCGTCATTTTCGACGTGGAAGCGGTGTTCATCTTCCCGTGGGCCACCCAGCTCGAGCGCTACGCCGGATTCGGCCTCGTCGAAATGGGTGTCTTCGTGGCAATTCTCGTTCTCGGTCTCGTGTACGCATGGCGCAAGCGCGTCCTGCGCTGGGTGTAGGCGGCAAATCATGGGTCTCGTCGATCGCGGACGGCTTCCGAAGCCGCTCACTTCTCTCTTCAACCTGGGTCGCTCGTACTCCATGTGGGTGTACCAGTGGGGCCTCGCGTGCTGCGCCATCGAGATGGGCGCCGCATTCGGCTCGCCCCGCTATGACGTGATGCGCCTCGGTGTCATCCCGTTGCCGGCCAGCCCGCGCCAGGCCGACCTCGTGGTCATCTCGGGCACCGTCACCGACAAGATGGCGCCGGCCATCAAGCGCCTGTACGAGCAGATGCCCGAGCCGAAGTACGTGATTTCCATGGGCAGCTGCGCCAACTGCGGCGGCCCGTACTGGGACAGCTACTCGGTCACCAAGGGTGTCGACCAGATCATCCCGGTCGACGTCTACGTGCCCGGTTGCCCCCCGCGCCCGGAGGCACTCCTCGAGGGCGTCGTGCTGCTGCAGCAGCGCATCAAGAACGAGGACATGGGCGCACGCTGGCGTGGTGAGGGCACCGTGGCCATGAGCGCCATCGACGGCGAGGCCGCCGAGCGTGGAGGTGTTCCCGTTGTCGCAAACTGACACCACCGAGGCACCGCGCGACGAGCGTCGCGAGGGAGAACTTGCGGCTTTGCTCGCCGCACTGGGCGGCAACGTCGCCGACTCGCTGCTGAAGCCGAACGACGACATCTGGGTCCGCGTCACTGCCGAGACATGGCGTGCGTCGGCCGAAGCAATCAAGTCGCTCGGCTACACGTACTTCTGTTTCCTCTCGGCAATCGACTGGATGCCGTCACCCTTCGGCAAGGGGGAGGACGACCCCACGCAGCCGGCACCCGAACGCAAGACGGACATCGTGCAGGGCTACGCCGGCGGCGAGACCCGTTTCCAGTTGCTCGCCCGCTTCGTGAAGCCGTTCTCCTCGAGCGGCGTCAACGTGAAGTGCGACGTTCCCGCGGATTCGCTCACGGTCGAGTCGATCGTGCCCGTGTTCGCCGGTGCCAATTGGCACGAGCGTGAGACATGGGAGATGTTCGGCATCAACTTCGCCGGTCACCCGGACCTGCGCCACATCTATCTCCCGCAGGACTTCGAGGGCCACCCGCTGCGCAAGGACTTCCCCTTGCTCGCGCGCATCGTGAAGCCGTGGCCGGGCATCGTCGATGTCGAGCCGCTCCCGGGCGACGACAGTGAAGAGGACGGTGAATAGTCGTGTCCCTGCTCGGTGACCGCCAGCAACTCTCGTACATCGCGGCGCAGGCAGCTGACGCACGCGTGAACGTGGAACTCGAGACCGAGGGCATGACCCTCAACATCGGGCCGCAGCACCCCGCCACGCACGGGACGCTGCGCATCATCGCGCGTCTCGACGGCGAGCAGGTCGTGTGGGCCGAACCGTCCGCCGGCTACATGCACCGCGGCTACGAGAAGCTCACCGAGGTGCGCACCTTCCCGCAGGTCACCGCACTCGTGAACCGCATCGACTGGCTGGGCAGCTTCGCGAACGAGGTGCCGTTCATCCTCGCCGCCGAGAAGTTGATGGGCGTCGAGGCAACCCCGCGCGCCCAGCACATCCGCACGATCCTCTTCGAGCTCTCGCGCATCGCGAACGTGTCGCTGTTCCTCGGCGACCTCGGCGTGCAGCTCGGTGCCGTCACGCCGGTGTTCTTCGCCTTCCGCGACCGTGAGTACGTGCTGAACCTCATCGAGGCGGCAACCGGCGGTCGCTTCCACCCGAACTTCGACCGCATCGGTGGCCTCAAGGACGACCTGCCGGCGGGCTTCATCGACGAGACACGCAACGTCATGAAGAAGCTGCGCGGCTTCTGCGACGAGATGGAAGACCTGCTGTTCGGCAACGAGATCTTCCAGTCGCGCACACGCGGCATCGGTGTCATCCCGAAGGACGTCGCACTGCAGTACGGCCTGAGCGGCGCGAACCTGCGCGCCAGCGGCGTCGACTGGGATCTCCGTCGCGACCAGAGCCTGCCGATGGCATGGGACAAGGTCGACTGGAAGGTCATCACCCACCCGGACGGCGACTCGTTCGCGCGTTGCTGGGTGCGACTGCAGGAAGTGCGCGAGTCCACGCGCATCGTCGACCAGCTGCTCGACACCATCCCGAGCGGCCCCGTCATGGTGAAGGTGCCGAAGATCATCAAGGTGCCCGAGGGCGAGGCCTGGGTCAGCACCGAGAACCCGCTCGGTGAGATGGGGTACTACGTCGTCTCGCAGAACGACCAGGGTCCGTTCCGCGTCAAGATCCGCAGTGCGTCGTTCAACAACATCTCGATCGTTCCGTGGCTGCTGAAGGGCGTGTACGTGCCCGACATCATCACGATCCTCGCGTCGCTGTACTTCATCCTCGGGGACATCGATCGTTGATGCTCGCGCTGCTCGCTGCCGACCTCCCGTACTGGGCACAGTCGCTCCTGCGCGTGCTCGGCGGGCTCGTTGCCGTCCTGCTGCCCGCGGGCACGGTGGTGTACCTGTTCCTCTTCAAGATGATGTCGTTCATGCAGAGCCGCCTCGGGCCGATGGAAGCCGGTCCGTACGGTTCGATGCAGTTGTTCGCCGAGGTCGGCAAGTGGCTGCAGAAGGAGGACATCCACCCGGCGCGTGCCGACAAGTTCCTCTTCAAGCTCGCACCGCTCATCGTTCTCGCCAGCACCTTCCTGCTCGTCGCCGTCGTGCCGTTCGGGCCGGATGCGTGGTTCACCGATTTCGAGGCGGGTGTGTTCTACGCACTCGCCGTCTCCTCCGTCTCGGTTCTCGGCATTCTCATCGCGGGTTGGTCGAGCGCGAACAAGTACTCGTTGCTCGGCGGTCTGCGTGCCGCCGGCCAGCTCGTCGCGTACGAGCTCCCGATGGTTCTTGCCGTCATCGGCGTCGTCATCCAGGCCGGCACGATGAACCTGCAGCAGATCGTGGTTGCGCAGAACAGCGGCTCCATCTTCGGGTGGGATGGTCTCGGCAACCCGTACGTGCTGACCCAGCTCGTGGGTTTCGCGGTCTTCATGATCTCGGTGCAGGCGGAGCTCACGCAGACGCCGTTCGACATGCCTGTCGCCGAGTCCGAACTCGTGTCGGGCTACATGACCGAGTACTCGGGCTTCCGCTTCCTCATCTTCTTCATCGGTGAGTTCGCCACGGCCGGCGTGTTCTCGATGATCGCGTCGATCCTGTTCCTCGGCGGGTGGGGAGTGCCGTTCAACTGGTTCGGCTGGACGTCCCTCGCCGACATGGACAACTGGATGAACCTCGTCGGGCCGTTGATCCTCTTCACGAAGATGATCGTGGTCGTGTTCTTCATCATGTGGGTGCGGTTCTCGTTCCCGCGTTTCCGCGAGGACCAGCTGCAGGCGTTCGCCTGGAAGGTGCTCATTCCCGTCTCGCTCGTCAACATCATGGTGACGGCGGTCCTGAAGGTGGCGTTCTGATGGCCAAGCCCAAGGTTCCAGGTCTGCTGAAGGGACTCGGTGTCACCTTCAAGACGCTCATGCACACGGCAACCGAGGGTGCCGCCACCGTGCAGTACCCCCACGAGAAGGAAGCACCGCCGATCCGTGCCCGTGGCGTGATCGCCCTCCACGAGGGCAACTGCACGTCGTGCATGCTGTGCGCGCGGTCCTGCCCGGACTGGTGCATCTACATCGAGGGCCACAAGGAACTCGCGCCGCCGCGCCGCGCCGGTGGCGCACCGCGCAAGGTGAACAAGCTCGACCGTTTCGACATCGACTACGCGCTCTGCATGTACTGCGGCATCTGCGTGGAGGTGTGCCCGTTCGATGCGCTCTTCTGGAGTCCCGAGTACGAGTACTCAGAGCCCCGCATCGCAGACCTGCTGCACGACAAGTCGAAGCTCGGCGAGTGGATGGAGACCGTTCCCGAGGCACCGGAGCTCGAGGCAGGCGCCGAGAAGAAGGGCAAGAAGTGATGCTCGCTGCCGACCTTCTCGTCGCCCAGAACGTGGGTTTCTACCTGATTGCAGCGGTCATGGTGGTCGGCGCGCTGCGCGTCGTCACCTCGAACAATGTCGTCCATGCCGCGCTGTGGCTGGTCGTCGTGCTCGCCGGTGCGGCCGCGCAGTACGTCCTTCTCGCGGCCGAGTTCGTCGCCATCACGCAGGTGATGGTCTACATCGGTGCCGTCATGGTCCTGTTCCTGTTCGGCACCATGCTCACCCGCGCCCGCATCGGTGCCGAGACCGACCTGAACAACAAGAACTGGATCCTCGGGGTCCCGGTCGCCGTTCTCATGCTGGCCACGATGGTCATCGCCCTGAACGACGGTTTCGGCAACGAGCGGTTGCCGCTCGATGCGGCGCCGGTGAACACCAGGACGGTCTCCGACCAGATCTTCGGTGACTACCTGCTGCCGTTCTGGGCACTGTCGTTCGTGCTCCTCGCGGCTGTCATCGGGGCCATCGTGCTGGCGAGGAAGGACTGACAATGCTGCTGAACCAGTTCCTCATCCTCGGCGCGGTCCTGTTCTGCATCGGTGTCTACGGAGTCATCGCCCGCCGCAACGCGGTTCTCGTGCTGATGTCCATCGAGCTCATCCTGAACTCGGTGAACATCAACCTCCTCGCGTTCTCCCTGCGCAACGGTTCGCCCGACGGCCACACGTTCGCGCTCTATGTCATTGCAGTGGCGGCCGCAGAGGTCGGCGTCGGCCTGGCAATGGTGCTGCTCATGTACCGCAACCGTCGTTCGATCGCGCTCGACGACCTCGCAGAGATGAAGGGCTGACCCCATGTTCGCCGCCTCCTCAGAAGCAGGATCCGCCGTGCTGTCCTCGGGGTTCTTCCTCGAGCATGCCTGGGTCATCCCGATCATCCCCGCCGTCGCGTTCGCGCTGATCATCTTCTTCGGCAAGAAGATGCCGATGAAGGGCAGTGAGTTCGGCATCGCGTCCATGCTCGGTTCGCTCGTCTTCGCCGCCGGCGCCGGGTACCAGTGGATCCAGCGCGTCAACGGTGCCGGCGAGGAGTCGTACGTCGCGCCGATCGTGAAGACCTGGACCTGGTGGCAGAGCGGCGGGGTGGAGTTCGGCATCGGCCAGCACATCGACGGTCTCTCCCTTGCGGTCCTCTGCGTCGTCGCGTTCATCTCGTCGCTGGTGCAGATCTACTCGGTGGAGTACCTGCGCGGTGACCGTCGCTACACGCATTTCTTCGCCTCGCTGACCCTCTTCTCCGCCGGCATGATGAACATGGTCGTTGCCGAGAACATGATCCAGCTGATCCTCGGCTGGGAGATCATGGGTCTCTGTTCCTTCATGCTCATCGGTCACTGGTGGGAGGAAGGCCCGAACAGCCGCGCGGCACTGAAGGCGTTCTTCACCACCCGCACCGGTGACATGGGCCTCCTCGCCGGCACCTCGATCCTCTTCTTCGCCGCCAATGACTGGACCCAGAAGACCCTCGGTGTCTCCGGCTTCTCCATCCGCGGTCTCTCGGCGTGGGCGCTCTCGGGTGACCCCAGCCACATGGCGATCGTGTGGGGCGCGGCTGCACTCTTCATCGCCGCCATCGGCAAGTCCGGCCAGTTCCCGCTGCACACGTGGTTGCCCGACGCCATGGCCGGTCCCACCCCCGTGTCGTCGCTGTTGCACTCGTCCACCATGGTCGTGGCCGGCGTCTTCCTGGTTGCCCGTCTCTACCCGGTGTTCTTCACCGGCATGGACATCCTGCACGGCAGCGCGAACTTCATCGTGATCATCGGCGGCATCACGATCGTCATCGCTGCGGCGCTGGCGTTCGTGCAGACCGACATCAAGAAGGTTCTCGCGTACTCCACCGTCAGCCAGCTCGGCTACATGATGATGGGTCTCGGTGCCGGTGCATGGCTGCCTGCCGTGTTCCACATCTTCACCCACGCGTTCTTCAAGGCCTGCCTCTTCCTCGGCGCCGGTTCGATCAGCCACAGTGCCTCGCACCACAGCTTCGAGATGAAGAAGGACATGGGTGGCCTGCGCAAGTTCATGCCGGTCACATTCACGACGTGGGTCGTCAGCACACTGGCGCTGTGCGGCGTCTTCCCGTTCTCGGGCTTCTTCTCCAAGGACGAGATCATCGACAACGTGGGCCACAACGGCTACACGCTGTTCATGTACATCGGCCTCGGTGGTGCGTTCCTGACGGCCGCATACATGACGCGCGCGACGTACCTCACCTTCTTCGGTGAGCCCAGGGGTGCTGCCGCCGGTGAGCACCATGACGAGCACGGCGATGCACACGCCCCGCACGACAGTCACGACGATCACGGTCACGATGCGCACGGGCATGATGACCACGCTTCGCATGACACGCATGCAGCGCACGACGACCACCACGGTGATGCGTTGATCATCCTCGCGACGCTCGCCATCGGTTCCGGTTTCCTGAACGCAGCGCCGTTCGGGGAGAAGTGGGAGAACTTCAAGAAGTGGGTCGAGCCCCGGGTCGAGGTCATCAGCCCGACCGGTCTCGCACAGGTCGTCGGCGGTGCCGGCGAGGGTCGCACGGTCGTGGTGTCGAGGCCGGCCGCCGAGGAGGCGACCCACGAGTCGCCGTGCGGAAGCGAGACCCCGAATGACGGCATCTGTGTCGCACCCATGATCCACCACGCGCCGTTCAAGTGGTCGAAGGCGCTGATGAGCATGATCATCGTGTTCCTCGGGATGCTCATCAGCTGGACACTCTGCGTGCAGCTCTACGAGAAGAAGAACAAGTCCCTGGTGGGTCTCACCGAACGGAATCCCCTGCTCGGCAAGGGCTACAGGTTCCTCGTCAACAAGTACTACCTGGATGCGCTGTACGAGAACGTCATCGTCCGCGGAATCGCGCATCCGATCGCCGCCGCGGCGTACTGGGTCAACCAGAACGTCCTCGACGGCATCGTGAACGGTGCCGGCACCGTCACGAAGAAGGTGTCCGGCTGGGTCTACCGCAACGTTGATCAACGTGTGGTGGACGGAGCCGTCAACGGATCGGGCAACGCAGCCACCGGCCTCGGTGGTTTCCTGCGTCCGGTCCAGTCCGGAAAAGTCAACCAATACGGAGCACTGCTGTTCGGCACAGCCGCCATCGGTGCCCTCGTTCTAGTCATCATCAATACCTGAGGGAGCAAGTAGGCATGCAAGTCCTGAGCGACCACAACTGGGTGCTGTCAGTCGGCACATTCCTGCCGCTTGTCGGTGTTCTCATCATGCTCTTCGTCCCGAAGGCTGAAGAGGAACTGCACAAGACGATCGCACTCGTCACCGCCGTGGCCACCCTGGCCGTCGGCATCTACACCCTGGTGCAGTTCAACTTCGACAAGGCGGGTGAGATGCAGTTCGTCGCCCAGCACGACTGGATCTCGGTCATCAAGTCGACGTACTTCATCGGCATCGACGGCATCAGCCTCCCGCTGTACTTCCTGTCGATGGTGATCACCGTCCTGGTGATGATCTACTCGTGGGACCACATCCCGTCACCGGGCAACCCGAAGGCGTTCCTCATCCTCATGCTGGTGCTCCAGACGGGAATGGCGGGCACGTTCATCGCGCGCGACCTCATCCTGTTCTTCGTGTTCTTCGAACTGGTCCTGCTGCCGATGTACTTCATGATCGGCGTGTGGGGCGGCGAGAACCGCCAGTACGCGTCACTCAAGTTCTTCCTCTACACGATGTTCGGATCGGCCCTCATGCTGGTGGCGTTCCTCGCGCTGTTCTTCAAGACCGGTGCAGAGTCGTTCTCCATCCCGTACCTCATCGAGCACGGTGGCTCGATCGCGAAGAACATCCAGGTCTGGATCTTCGCCGGCATGTTCGTCGGGTTCGCCGTGAAGGTCCCGATGTTCCCGTTCCACACTTGGCTGCCTGACGCCCACACGCAGGCCCCGACGCAGGGTTCGGTCATCCTGGCTGCCATCCTGCTGAAGCTCGGCACCTACGGCTTCGTGCGAATCGCCATCCCGATCCTGCCCGAGGCAGCGAAGGAGTGGGCACCGTGGATCGGCCTGCTCGCCGTCATCGGCATCATCTACGGAGCACTCGGCTGTCTCGCACAGACCGACATGAAGCGACTGATCGCGTTCTCGTCGGTGGCGCACATGGGCTTCGTGATGCTCGGCATCTCCACCCTCACGCCGTTCGGCATGAACGCCGCGATGTTCGGCATGGTGGCCCACGGTCTCATCACCGGGATGCTGTTCTTCGTCGCCGGTTCGGTGAAGGAGCGCTACCACACACTCGAGATCAAGCGGCTCAGCGGCATGCTGAAGCAGATGCCGAAGCTGGGCTGGATCCTCGGGTTCTGCGCCATGGCATCGCTCGGTCTTCCCGGCCTCGCGGGTTTCTGGGGCGAGTTCCCGGCGATCCTCTCGGCGTACCAGCCCGCGCCCGGGCTGCCGGAAGAGACCTTCCGCACCTTCATGGTGATCGCAGCGCTCGGAACCGTGCTCGCCGCCGGTTACCTGCTCTGGCTCTACCAGCGCACCGCATTCGGCGAGATCAACCCGGAGTTCGCTGCCGGCCACGGCCACGACGAGGACATCCACGACGTCAACAAGTTCGAATGGGTGGCATGGACGCCGCTCCTCGTCTCCATCGTGGTGTTCGGTGTCTACCCGCAGTTGATGTTCAAGGT
>JBEGJV010000055.1:9311-10783 GCA_041184385.1 Actinomycetota bacterium | reverse complement strand
CCGGAGAACGCGTCGATCATGGCCTTCACGTCGCCGAGCGGGTAGAGGATGGGGCAGGTCGCACCGTCGCGCATGTACTCGCGCACCTTGGCGCGCGCGTCCTCCGCGGTGCCCGACGCGGTGAGCATCTGCACGATCTCGTCGGGGACGAGTTTCGACGCGGCAACGACCTGCTCGTGCGTGGCGGGCCACGTGAGCACCTCGCCCACCTTGTCGAGCAGGGACTGTGGCACGCCGGAGGCCTTCATGATGTGGGGCTGCTGGCCGAGGTACTGGGTCACCATCAGGCGGGCCATGTCGAGTGCGGTCTTGCGGTCCTCGTGGACGCTGCACACCACCAGCTGCGGGCGGTCGATGTCCTCCCAACGACGGCCAGCCTTCTCGGCACCCTTCGCGAGTGCCTCGATCGCGGTCTTGTTGTAGTCGGGGGAGACCAGGTAGTTCAGCACCACGCCGTCAGCGATCTCGCCCGCGAGTTCCATCATCTGGAGTCCTGTTGCGCCCAGGTAGATCGGCACGTCCTTCGGCCTGCGCTCCTGGTACACGTAGTCGAGTTCCACGCCGTCGAGATGGACGAACTCGCCGTTGAACGTGACGGTCTCGTTGTGGAGGAGAGCACGCACGGACGTGATGATCTCGCGCATGGCACGGAGCGGCTTGGCGCGCGTGATGCCCACCTTCGATGCGAGCGGGTCCCACCACGCGCCGATGCCGAGGATGACACGGCCGGGCGCGAGGTCGTCGAGCGTGCTGAAGGTGGCGGCAAGGCGCGCGGGGTTGCGGGTCCAGCAGTCGACAACGCCGGAGCCGATCTTGATGGTGTCGGTGACCGCAGCGAACGCCGACATGGGCACGATTGCATCCCGCACGAGGCGGCTGTCCGCCTGCCAGACAGCCTCGAAGCCCTTCTGCTCGGCATAACGGGTGAAGTCCATGCCCTCCTTGATGGGGTGCGCGTCCTGCAGGTAGATGGCGGCGGGGCTTGTCATGGTCGGTGTCCTTTGTCCTTGCGCACGCTGCGGCGCGCTGGTTCCGTGGTCAGTTGTCGTCGTCGGAGTTCTTCGGCTTCATCGGCAGGGTGGTGCGCCACTGGCCGTCGGCTGCGTGCAGTGCCGCGGCGACGGCCGGGGCAGTGGGGACGAGGCCGATCTCGCCGACGCCCTTGATCCCGTAGGGGCTGCGCGGCTGCGGGCACTCCACGATCTGCACGTCGATCGGCGGCACGTCCTTCGCGCGCAGGATGCCGAGGGACCGCAGAGTCATGTTGGTGGGGAAGCCGCGCTCGTCGCTCGGGAAGTCCTCCGTGAGGGCGTACCCGAGACCCATGTGCACGGCGCCCTCGATCTGTCCCTCGCACAGCGTGGGGTTCACCGCCCGGCCGACGTCGTGCACAGCGACGACCTTCTCGATGGACTGCGTTGCCGGGTCCATGACGACCATCTGTGCGGCGTAACCGAAGGCGGAGTGGATGG
>JBEGJV010000055.1:0-9275 GCA_041184385.1 Actinomycetota bacterium | reverse complement strand
GTAGTCGACGTCCTTCCTGCACCCGTCGGCGAGCGCCTTCTCGCAGGCGTCTTTCACGCTCGCCGCGGCCATCAACGTGCCGCGCGATCCCGTGGTCTGGCCGAAGCCGAGCTGGCGCGTCGTGTCGACGATGACGCGCACCGACGCGGGGTCGAGCCCGAGTTCCTCGATTGCCACCTGCATGGCCACGGTGTGCACGCCCTGGCCCATCTCCGTCCAGCCGTGGCGGACCTCGACGGTGCCCGACGAATTGAAGCGCACGACGGCACGCGCAATCTCACGGAAGCCGTTGCCGAGACCCGAGTTCTTCAGACCCAGACCGAGCCCGACGGCCTTGCCGGCTGCGATTGCCTCGTCGTACTTCGGCTTGATCTCGTCGAGGCACGTTTCCGCACCGAGACATCCGTCGTCCATGATCTGACCGGGTCCCCACACCTCGCCGGGGTGGATCACGTTGCGCTTGCGGATCTCCCAACCGCTGATGCCGACCTTCTCGGCGAGACGGTCGAGACAACCCTCCATTGCGAACTGGGCCTGGTTCGCACCGAAGCCACGGAACGCTCCGCACACCGGGTTGTTCGTGCGCACCGCGACACTGGAGACGTCGACGGCGGGCGTGTGGTACGGGCCGGTGGCGTGCCCCGCGGCTCGCTCGAGCACCTTCATGCCGACCGAGGCGTACGAGCCGGAGTCACCGATCATGCGCGACTTCACCGCGGTCAACTTCCCGCTCTCGTCGCAGCCCACCCAGTACTCCATGCGGATGGGATGGCGCTTGGCGTGCATCAACAGGCTCTCCTCGCGCGAGAGGGTGCATTTCACGGGACGCTGGAGCAACCATGCCGCGAGTGCGGTCTGGCCCTGGTTCGACATGTCCTCCTTGCCCCCGAAGGCGCCGCCGTTCGAGACGAGCTCGACCGTCACCTTGTCGGTGGGCACGTCGAGGATCGCGCAGATCTGGTCGCGGTCGTCCCACACGCCCTGGCCGCCCGAATAGACGTGCATCGTGCCGTTCGCCGTGTCGGGAACGGCGAGGGTGCTCTCGGGTTCGAGGAACGCGTGCTCGATGCGCTGCGTCTGGAAGGTCTCGTGGACCACGTGCGCACTGGCGGCCAGTGCCGCATCTGCATCGCCGCGCGAGTACTCGCTGCGCGAGAGCACGTTGGAGTCCGTCCCCCACACGGCGATCTCGGGATCGTCGATGGCGCTGACCGCGTCGACGATGGGCCGCAGCACGTCGTACTCGACCTTCACGAGGGCGGCGGCGGCACGTGCCTGGCGGCGTGACTCCGCGACGACGATCGCAAGGACGTCTCCCGCGTACGACGTGCGTTCTCCCTCGCCGATGAACACCGGCCAGTCCTTGTGGATGATCCCCACCATGTTCGTGCCCGGCACGTCCCGGCGGGTGAACACGGCGATGACCCCGTCGGCTGCTTCCGCAGCCGAGGTGTCGATCGTGATGATGTCCGCACGAGTGTGTTCGGTGAGATGGAGGGCGGCGTGCAGCATGCCATCGACGCGGATGTCGTCGACGTAGCCACGGTCACCGAGCGCGAGCTCGGGCGCCTCGTACTTCAGGCCGCGGGAACCGACGCCCCCCGGCAACGAGACGTCGACCGGAGTTCCCTGTGCGACGGCCTCGATCGCGTCGAGCACCTTCACGTACCCGGTGCACCTGCAGAGGTGCGCGCCGAGGTGGCGCGCCATGTCCTCGCGCTTCAGGTCCGCACCCTTCTTGTCGACCTGCGATTTCGCGCGCATGACGATTCCGGGGATGCAGAAACCGCACTGCAGGCCGCCGCACGCGGCGAACGCATCCGAGTAGGTCTTTCGCTCGGCCTCGTCGACGCCCTCGAGCGTGGTGATCGCACGGCCCTCTGCCTTCGCCACGGGGTACTGGCAACTCACTTGTGCCTTCCCGTCGATCATGATCGTGCAGCACCCGCACTGTCCGGACGGCGAGCAGCCGTCCTTTGCCGAGGTGATGTTCAGTTCGTCGCGCAGGGCCGACAACAGGTGCGGGTGGTCGCCCGAGACGGACACGGCCACCCCGTTCACGGTGAACGAGACGGAGGATGGCGAGACGACGTCGGTCATGCCCCAACTTTACAAAATGTCAAACTGAATCCCCGATACCGCAAGGGTTCCCGACGGGGGCGGGCCACTGCCGTAGTGTTCGGGCGTGTCACACAAGGGGGTCCGGCGCGCGGTCACCATCACAGTCCTCGGGCTGATTGACCTGCTGCTCACGCTGTTGGTGCCCGTCTGGGTGCCGGTCACCATCGTTTACGACCTCGTGCGGGGCAAGTTCCGCCTGCCCACCACCCGGTTGATGCTGTTCGGGCTGTGCTGGGCCTGGATCGAGACCTCCGGGGTGTTCCTCCTGTTCCTCATCTGGGTGGTCGGTCGCGGCAAGGACCACCCGGCCCACTACCGGATGCAGAAGTGGTGGTGCGGGCGCATCATTGCCGCCCTCCGGGTGACGGTGGGCCTTCGCGTCGACGTGGTCGGCGCCGGCGACATCGGTCCAGGCCCTTACGTGGTGTTCTGCAGGCACGCGAGCCTGGCCGACTCGATCATCAGTTGTTTCATCGTGAACAACACGATGGGTTTCCACCCGCGGTACGTGCTGAAGAGCGACCTCGAGATGGTCCCGTGCCTGGACCTGCTCGGCCACCGCACGCCCAACTGCTTCGTTCGCCGCGGTTCCTCGAACGTCCAGGCCGAGCTCGAGGCACTCGGCTCGATGATGCACGGCCTCGCCGAGGGTGACGCCGCGGTCATCTTCCCCGAGGGGAGCCGCGCCAACCCCGCAAAGCGCGAACGCGAGCTCTCGCGCCTCGCGGAACGGCACCCCGAGCGGCACGCTCGACTCAGCTCTCTGCAGAGACTGATCCCCCCGAAGCCCGCCGGTGCGCAGGCCATGCTCGATGCCGCACCGGGCGCGGACGTCATCACGGTGTGGCACGAGGGTCTCGACGGGCTCGACACGTTCCCCGGGATGCTCCAGGCGCTGTCTGAGCGGAAGGTGACCGCACACGTTGTGGTCACGGTGCACCCGCGGACGGAAGTGCCCGGCGGCGACGGATTCGCGGAATGGATCGACCGCCGCTGGGTTGAAATGGACGAGGCCGTCGCGCAGTTCACGCAGGTGGCGGGAGTCTGACCGACAAGGGGGACACATGGGAACAGCAATGCTCGCAGCGGCGGTCGCGATCGTCTGCCTGATGCTCACGACGTGGGTCATCAGCGTGGTCATCAAGAACGCCTCGATCGTCGACATCGTGTGGGGTCTCGGCTTCGTCGTCGTCGCGTGGGCAGTCCGTCTCACCGTGGACGGGGACGCCGCCCGCCAGAATCTCATCGTCGCGCTCGTCACCGTGTGGGGACTTCGTCTCGCCATCCATCTGGCCGTCCGCAACCTCGGCCACGGGGAGGATTTCCGGTACGTGCTGATGCGGCGCAAGCACGGCGCACGATTCCCGTGGGTCAGCCTCTACACCGTGTTCGGTCTGCAGGGCGCCCTCATGTTCGTGGTGTCGCTCCCGGCTCAGCTCGGCCAGGCGGATGCGAACCCGTCCGTCGGTCCGATCGCAGTGATGGGCGTGATGCTCTGGATCGTCGGCTTCTTCTTCGAGGTGGTCGGTGACATGCAGTTGACCAGGTTCAAGAAGGACCCCGCGAACAAGGGCCAGGTGATGGACAAGGGCCTGTGGAGTCTCACCAGGCACCCCAATTACTTCGGCGACGCGGTGCAGTGGTGGGGCATCGGGATCATCGCGGCCGAGGCGGGCATGCCTGCCGTCGGTCTGGTCGGGTCGTTCTTGATGACCTACTTGTTGACACGCGTCTCGGGTGTGCCGATGCTCGAGCACTCCATGGCGAAGCGCCGGCCCGGTTACGCAGAGTACGTGCGACGCACGAGCGCGTTCGTCCCGCGCCCGCCGAAGCCCTGATCAGAGCGCGTCAAGCGCCGCGGTGAAATCCGCAATCAGGTCGTCGGGGTTCTCGAGCCCGACAGAAACGCGGAGCAACCCGTCGGTCACCCCGGTCGCGGTCAGTTCGTCGTCGGAGACACCAACCTGGATGGCGGTCGCCGGATGACAGATGAGGGTCTCGGGCCCGCCGAAGCTCGTGGCGGGCCGGGCGAGCCGCAGCGATGCGATCAACGAACGGCACGCGTCCGTGCCGCCGGCGATCTCCAGCGCGAGCAACGTCCCGCCCATGCGCATCTGGCTGCGCGCGAGGTCGTGCTGGGGATGCGACTCGAGGAAGGGGTGCGAGACGTCGGTGACCTTCGGGTGCGATGACAGTGCGCGCGCGATCTGCAGTGCCGAGGAGTGCTGGCGCTCGGTGCGAACCGCGAGAGTGCGGATGCCGCGCAGCGCGTTGTGGGCATCGTGCGGCGAGGCAACCGCCCCGTGCATCACGGAGTACGCCCACACAGCGTCGATGAGATCATTCTCCCCGGCGATGACGCCGAGCAACGCGTCGTTGTGGCCACCGATTCCCTTCGTGGCCGAGTGAAGGACGAAGTCCACACCGAAGTCGAGCGGTCGCTGGCCGAGTGGTGTGGCCATCGTGGAGTCGACGACCGTGAACGGCCCGTTGATCCGGCCGATCTCCGCCAGGTCGGTCACCGCGAGTCGCGGGTTCGACGGGGTCTCGGCGATCACGAGCATCGTGCGCCCAGGCTGCACCGCGGCCTCGAACGCCCCCGCCACGGACGGGTCGACGAACGTGGCGTCAATGCCGAAGCGCCTGCACGGCCCCTGGAGGAACCCGAGGGTCGCACCGTAGAGATTGTTCTGGGCCACGATGTGGCTGCCCTGGCCGCAGAAGGCGAGCACGAGACTCGCGATTGCTCCCATGCCTGAGCCGAACGCGAGCGCAGAGTCCGCTCCCTCCAGTTCGGCGATGGCGCTCTCGAACTGGGCCACCGTGGGGTTCGAGTACCGACCGTAGACGCCACCATGACGAAGTCCGGTGGCTCGCCGTCGCATCTCGTCCAGGCCCTCCTGTTGCCACACTGTCGATGGGTCGAGCGGGGTGGCGAGACCACGGGATTCACCACGACCGGCGGTGATCGCTGTGGTGTCGGGCTTCTGGGTCACGGCGCAAGGCTAGTGACGGCCCTGCACGACTTCCGCCGCAATTGCAGGGTTTGCGGTGGTTTCCCCGTTCGCAGAAGGTCATCGGGGTAGGCTCAAGCCCATGATTTCTTACCTCGATGCCGGCACCGGCTCCATGTTGGTCTCGATCCTCGGCGGCGGTCTCGCAGGCATCGGCGTGTTCTGGAAGATGATCCGCGCCAAGGTCACCGGCAAGCCGATGCCCACCGACGATTCGGACGTCGAGTCCGAGTCCGGCTCCGCTCACGATTGATTCGTCCCGCCGCTGATTCCCATGGCATCCATCCAGCAAGACCCCGGTTCTTTTCGTGACCCCCTGAGCAGGGTCTTCGTCGGCGCGGACACGGTCGTGCGCGCCTTCACGGCCGAGGGGAAGGCCGACATCGACGCCGTCTGGTCGAAGAAGTCCATCGCCAGGGCCCTCGCCTCCGGCGACCTCATCGAGTCGAACATCGTCGAGCCGTCGTCCGTCGGCCTCGGGGCGCCGTGGGTCGGTGCCATGACACACCCGAAGGTCCCGTTCATCTCGTACCCGTACGAATGGACGTTCTCGATGCTGAAGGACGCCGCACTGCTGCAGCTCCGCCTCACGCGCGAGACCCTCGCCGACGGAATCGGGTTGAAGGACGCCACGCCGTACAACGTCCAGTTCATCGGCTCGCGCCCGCAGTTCATCGACGCAGGATCGTTCGAGAAGCGCAAGAAGGCCGACCCGTGGTACGGGTACCGGCAGTTCTGCGAGATGTTCCTGTACCCGCTGATGCTGCAGGGATACCTGGGGGTCGGTTTCCAGCCGTTCCTGCGTGGCGCCGTGAACGGCATCTCGCCCGACACCATGCGAAAGCTCCTGCCCGGCAGCATCCGTCGCCCGCGCAAGGGACGTCTCACTCATGTCGTGCTGCACGCAGCGGCACAGAACCGCTTTGCCGACACGAACGTGGAGATGAAGAAGGAAGCGGCGAAGGCCGGCATGAGCGCATCGGTTCTTGATGCGACGCTCAGCAAGCTCGAGAAGATCGTGAAGGGTCTCACCCTCGGCGACAAGAAGTCGACATGGTCCGAGTACACCGAGCGCGGTCACTACATCGAGAACAGCCTCGACGAGAAGGAACGGTTCGTCCGCGACGCCGTCGCTGTCCGTCCACGCAGGCTCGTGTTCGACATCGGCTGCAATGACGGTGCCTTCAGCCGCATCGCATCGGCCCACAGTGATTTCGTCGTCGCCATGGACGCGGACCCGCTCGTGGTCGACCGCCTCTACAACACGTTGAAGGCCGAGGAGAACGGGAAGATCCTGCCGCTGTACGTCGACATGTCCGACTCGGGCGGTGGCATCGGCTGGCGCGGCAAGGAGCGCCCCGGTGTGTTCGACCGCGGCAACCCGGACATCGTGCTGTACCTCGCCGTCATTCACCACGTCGCAATCACGTTCAACATCCCCGTTGCCGCGCAGCTCGACATGCTGGCCACGCTCTCGCCCGAGATCGTCATCGAGATGCCGCACGCGGACGACCCGATGGTGAGGAAGCTCCTCGTGAACAAGAGGGCCGGCATCCACGACGACTTCAACCTGGACGAATTCGAGCGACTCCTGAACGAGCGCTTCACCGTCCAGTCCAAGATGCTGCTGTCGAGCGGCACCCGCACCATCTTCCACGCCACGCGCAAGTCCTGACAGGGCGCAGTCGTGCCGGTGCGCCGATAGCATCGGGGGCTGTGCGGCGTCCGCGTCGCACTTGGCGACGTGGCGGAATGGCTTACGCAGCGGCCTGCAAAGCCGTTTATCCGAGTTCGATTCTCGGCGTCGCCTCCATGTGCGCCGCACTGCGGTTCCCGGACCACCGCAAACGGGGCAGTATTCTCGAAGCGTGACTTCCAGGACCTTGATTGCCCGCTTCCGTCTCTTGCTGAGCTCTTTGCCGCTCGTCGCCGTCGTGCTTCTGGTGAGGTACCTCGTGCAGAACGTGTGGGACATCGGCGAGGTTGCCACCTTCGGCGAGATCGGCTCGGTCATCACCGGCGTGACCCTGATCCTCGGTTTCATGCTCGGTGGCGTGCTCGCCGACTACAAGGAATCCGAGCGGCTTCCCGCGGTGGTCGCGGGTGCGCTCGCCGGCTTCGCTGGAACATGCAGCATGGCGATCGCTGCAAAGGACCAGGATCCGGCATGGGCCCGCAAGCGGATCTCCGCGGTGGCCGATGCAGTCGAGGGGTGGATCCACGGCCGGTTGACCGATGCCCAGATGTGGGAGGCGCACGCCGACCTTTCTCGCGTCATCTCCGAGACCGAGCGTGCCGGTGCGAGCGGCCACTACATGGGGCGTTTGCTCACGGTGAACGGTGAGTTGACGTCGACGCTCAAGCGCGTCGAGGTCATCAGGAACACGTCCTTCGTCCAGTCCGGGTACGTGCTCATGGTGTTCCTCGTTCTCGTGCTGCAGGCGTCTCTCGCCGTGGTCAGCTTCCCGTCCACGGTCATGTCATGGATCGCGCCGTCGGTGCTGAGCCTCGCCTACGCCTACTTGCTGCTGCTGGTCCGCGACCTCGACAACCCGTTCGGCCACGGTGACAACGACGGGAAGGGGAGCGGTGCTGATGTCGATGTTTCCCCCATCGTGCAGGCTGCAGCGTCGCTGAGGTAACGCTAGGCGGCGCCGTGCGCGGGTGCTGCGCACCGCACCATCGCCGGATCGACGGAACAGACCCCGCACAGGAGGATCCTGCGTCGGCAGTCGCTCTCGGAACAGTTGTGGAACTGGTTCGTGGAGGTGCCGCAGTGCTCGCAGTTCCCGAGGACGACCGGGTCGGGGCTGAAGTCGATCTTCAGGCGGTTGTCGAAGACGTAGAGCGAACCCTCCCACAGGCTGCGGTCGCCGTACTTGTCGGTGTAGCGGACGATGCCGCCGTCGATCTGGTACACCTCGTTGAAACCACGGTTCTTCATGAGGGCCGAGAGAACCTCGCACCTCACGCCGCCCGTGCAGTACGTGATGACGGCCTTGTCCTTCAGGTGGTCGTACTTCCCGCTCTCGATCTCTGCCACGAAGTCGGGGGTGGTCTCGGTGAGGGGGACGACCGCACCGCGGAACCTGCCGATGCCGGCCTCGAAGGCGTTTCGTCCGTCGAAGAAGACGACGTCGTCCCCGCGTGACTCCACCAGGTCGTTGACCTCCTGAGGTTTCAGGTGTTGCCCGCTCCCGATGATCCCGTGCTCGTTCACCTTGATCTCGTCGGGCCTGCCGAAGGTGACGATCTCGTCGCGCACTCTCACCCTCAAGCGCGGGAAATCGTCGCCCGTTCCCTCCGACCACTTGAAGTCGATGTCCTTGAATGCGGGGAACTCGCGCGTCCTGCGCCTGTAAGCCTTGACCGCATCGAGTGGCCCACCGACGGTGCCGTTGATGCCGTGCGACGAGATGAGGATCCGGCCCCTCAGCCCGAGTGACTCGCACAGGGTGTGCTGCCACAGCCGGATCGCCTCCGGGTCGGCAATCGGCGTGAACTTGTAATAGAGGAGGATCTTCGGGTCTCTGATGGCGCCAAAGTTACCGTTGGCCCGTGAACCGGTGACCGGCTGGTTCATGAGACCCGCAGGATGCAGGACTGCCATCCCCGCAGACGGATGACGTCACCCGCGTGTGTGTCGCCTGCGTTGTCGAGGAGTGTCCCCGTGGCCGCGAGTCCGTCGGGCATCCGCCATTCGACAGGGTCCGTCGACCAGTTCATCACCACGAGCATCCGCTCGTCAGCGAGCGTCCGCATGTAGGCGAAGACGGTCTCGTGGTGCGGGTCGACGTCGGCGAACGCGCCGTGCACCAGCACCTCGTTGTTCCTTCGTGCCTCGATCAACCTGCGGTACCAGTGGTACACCGAGTGGGGGTCGCTCGTGACGGCCTCTGCGTTCACGGTGTCATGGTTGGGATTGACCGCCAGCCACGGTGTGCCGGTGGTGAACCCACCGTGGGCCGCTTTCGACCACTGGACCGGGGTCCGCGCGTGGTCACGACTGTTCAGCCGGAGATGGGTCATGAGTTCCTCTTCGGTTGTCTTGCCCGTGAGCACGAAGTCCTTCCACAGACCCTTCACCTCGATGTCGTCGAATTGGTCGATCGAGGTGAAGGGAAAGTTGGTCATTCCGAT
>JBEGJV010000054.1:0-13772 GCA_041184385.1 Actinomycetota bacterium | reverse complement strand
GACCGCGTCATCCTCACCGCTCCACTGCCGCAGTCGTTCTCTTTCCTGATGAACATCGGTGTCGACATGCCCGAGGGCCTGCGCGGCACCGACTACGACCGCACCCTCGCACTTCTGGTTGCGCTCGACTCGAACGACCACAACGTTCCCGCTCCGGGGGGCGTGCAGAACCCCGACACGAACTTCCAGTTCATCGCCGACAACATGGCGAAGGGAATCAGCCCCGTGCCCGCGCTCACCTTCCACTTCTCGCCGGGGTTCAGTGCCGTGCACTTCGACGACGACCTCGATGCGATCCACGCCGAGATGATGCAGCTCGCGGCGCCGTGGATCGGCGGCGCGCATGTCATCGATTCACAGCCGAAGAAGTGGCGGTTCGCCACACCACGGGCGTCGTTCCCCGACAGATGCTGGGTCACACCGAACGGCGAGGTGGTCCTTGCCGGCGATGCATTCGACGGACCGAAGGTGGAAGGCGCCGCACTCAGCGGACTCGCAGCCGCACGTGCCGTTCTCGCATCCGCCTGACGTGGGCTTCAGCGGATGACGGTGGCGAGCAGCTGCGCGGTGGAGTCGCGCATCGCGTCGGTGGCTGCACCCTGGGGCAGACGGTCGCAGATCGACTCTGCCTGGGCGACGAAGTCCTTCGCACGCTCGATGGCCGAGTCAACACCACCGTTCGAGCGGACGATGCCGAGAACCTTCTCGCGCTCCACCTGGTCGAGCGGCTTGCCGAGGATGGCGTTCAATTCACTCGCGGCGGCACCACCGGCAGCGAGCGTGTGCAGCACGGGCAGCGTGTACACGCCCTCTTCCATGTCGTGGCCGGCGGGCTTGCCGAGCTCCTCGTCCGTCGCGGTGAGGTCCAGCACGTCGTCGACGATCTGGAACACCATTCCGTAGGCCGTGCCGTAGTCAGTGAGCAGGTCGATGGTCTCGCGGTCATGGCCGGCGACGATGCCGCCGATGCGCGCGGCAGTCGAGTACAGCGACGCAGTCTTGCCGTCGATGGACGTGAGATAACTGTCCACAGGGCGCGCCACGTTGTAGGTGTGGCGCAGTTCCTCGATCTGGCCCTCGCACAGGCGGCCGATGGTGCGTGCAAGCAGGCCCGCCACCTCGGTGCCGAGACCGGCAGCGATTTCTGACGCCCGCGCGAGCAGGAAGTCACCGGCGAGTATCGCCTGCAGGTTGCCCCACTTCGCGTTCACGGTGTCGACGCCGCGCCGCGTGGTGGATTCGTCCATCACGTCGTCGTGGTACAGCGATCCCAGGTGCACCAGTTCGCAGCTGATCCCTCCGAGAATCGCCTCCTCGATGGCCGGCCCGTCCGTTCCCACGCAGGAAGCGACAATCGTCATGACCGGACGCAGGCGCTTTCCACCGGCGGAAATGAGGTGCGACGCGATTTCGGTGAGGTACGCATCGGGCGTTCTCACCGCGTCGAGAAGTGCGTTTTCCACACGCCGGCGGTCGGCGTCCATGGTCGGCAGGCCGAGCAGCGGCGAGGTGGTCACAATCCACAGGTTAGGGCTGAATCCGTCCCGTCCGACCAAGTGAAATCGGACTCCCCCGGACACCGGGGGCACCCTTCGCGGACGCACTTCGCCGATACACTTCTGCCAAGTATCCACCGATCCAAAGAGGGTGGTCCCTTTGTTCGAACGCTTTACCGACCGGGCTCGCCGAGTGGTTGTTCTCGCCCAAGAAGAGGCGCGTCTCCTCAACCACAGCTACATCGGCACCGAGCACATCCTGCTCGGCCTCATCCACGAAGGTGAAGGAGTCGCCGCCAAGGCACTCGACTCGCTCAGCATCTCGCTCGACGCGGTGCGCGCCCAGGTGGAGGAGATCATCGGTCAGGGCGGTTCGTCGCCTTCGGGTCACATCCCCTTCACGCCGCGCGCGAAGAAGGTTCTCGAGCTGTCCCTGCGCGAGGCGCTGCAGCTCGGCCACAACTACATCGGCACCGAGCACATCCTGCTCGGCCTCCTGCGCGAGGGCGAGGGTGTCGCCACCCAGGTTCTGCAGAAGCTGGGCGCCGACCTCGGCCGCGTGCGCCAGCAGGTCATCCAGCTGCTCTCCGGTTACCAGGGTCCCGCCGGCAAGTCCGAAGGCCAGTCACAGGCACCGGGCGGCAGCGGATCCGCCGGCAAGGAGGACGCGGGCGAGAAGGGCGGCAGCCAGATCCTCGACCAGTTCGGCCGCAACCTCACCCAGCTCGCACGCGACAAGAAGCTCGACCCGGTCATCGGCCGCGCGCGCGAGCTCGAGCGCGTCATGCAGATCCTCTCGCGCCGCACCAAGAACAACCCGGTGCTCATCGGCGAGCCCGGCGTCGGCAAGACCGCCATCGTGGAAGGTCTCGCACAGCGCATCGTCTCGAACGAGGTTCCCGACACGCTCCGCGACAAGCAGCTCTACACGCTCGACCTCGGCGCGCTCGTCGCAGGTTCGCGCTACCGCGGTGACTTCGAGGAGCGCCTGAAGAAGGTGCTGAAAGAGATCAAGACGCGCGGCGACATCATCCTCTTCATCGACGAGATCCACACGCTCGTCGGTGCGGGCGCAGCAGAGGGTGCAATCGACGCAGCGAGCATCCTGAAGCCGATGCTCGCGCGCGGTGAACTGCAGACCATCGGTGCCACCACCACCGATGAGTACCGCAAGCACCTCGAGAAGGACCCCGCACTCGAGCGTCGCTTCCAGCCGGTCAAGGTGGAGGAGCCCACTGTGGCCCACACCATCGAGATCCTGAAGGGTGTGCGCGACAAGTACGAGTCGCACCACCGCGTCACGATCACCGACCAGGCCATCGTCGCGGCTGCGAACCTTGCAGACCGCTACATCAGCGACCGTCACCTTCCGGACAAGGCGATCGACCTCATCGACGAGGCCGGCTCGCGCCTGCGCATCAAGCGCATGCAGACCCCGCCGGACCTGAAGGAACTCGAGGGCAAGATCACCGAGGTCCAGGAAGCAAAGAAGAAGGCCGTCGAGGAGCAGCGCTTCGAGGAGGCCGGTCGCCTGCGTGACCAGGAGCGCCAGTTGCTCGAGGAGAAGTCACAGAAGGAAGCCGACATCAAGGCGCAGGGCATCGACCTCTTCGACGAGGTCGACGAGGAAGCCATCGCCGAGGTGCTCAGCATCTGGACGGGCATCCCGGTGTACAAGCTCACCGAGGAAGAGACGCAGAAGCTCCTCAACATGGAGACCGAACTGCGCAAGCGCTACATCGGCCAGGAGGACGCGGTCAAGGCCGTGTCGCAGAGCATCCGCCGCACGCGCGCCGGCCTGAAGGACCCGCGCCGTCCCAGCGGTTCGTTCATCTTCCTCGGACCCACCGGCGTCGGCAAGACCGAACTCGCGAAGACGCTCGCCGAGTTCCTCTTCGGCGACGAGCAGGCTCTCATCACGCTCGACATGTCCGAGTACATGGAGAAGCACACGGTCAGCCGCCTCGTCGGTTCGCCCCCCGGCTACGTCGGGTACGAAGAGGGCGGCCAGCTCACCGAGGCAGTGCGCCGCAAGCCGTTCAGCGTCGTGCTGTTCGACGAGATCGAGAAGGCCCACCCGGACGTGTTCAACACGCTGCTGCAGATCCTGGAGGAAGGTCGCCTGACCGACAGCCAGGGCCGCACCGTGGACTTCCGCAACACGGTTCTCATCATGACCTCGAACCTCGGCACGCAGGACCTGCGCAAGGCCAACGTCGGTTTCAACAAGGCCGACGAAGCCATGTCGTACTCGCGCATGAAGGACAAGGTCACGGACGCGCTGAAGGCGCACTTCCGCCCGGAGTTCCTGAACCGCGTGGACGACATCATCGTCTTCCACGAGCACGGCAAGAACGAGATCCTGCAGATGGTCGACCTCATGATGAAGCGCACCGCCTCGCAGCTGGAGAGCCAGGGCCTCGGCATCGAGCTCACCCAGGGCGCGAAGGAACTGCTCGCCGAGATCGGGTACGACCCGCAGCTCGGTGCGCGTCCGCTGCGCCGCGCCATCCAGCGCAACATCGAGGACGTGCTGTCGGAGAAGATCCTGTACAAGGAGTTCAACGCCGGCCAGATCATCGTGGTGGACACCGAGGACGACCCGGAGAACCAGGGCAAGAAGCGCTTCGCGTTCCGCGCGGTCGAGGGCTTCCAGGTTCCCGAGGGCACCGTTCTCGCAGAGACCACCGACGGCACCACCGCCACCGAGTGATCCCCCGCCGGCGTCACCACCGGGTCGCTCGCACCATTGCCGCGGCAGCAGCGTGCCTGCTGCTCGCCTCGTGCCGCGTCGACACGGTCACGTCGCTGTCCGTGAAGGCAAACGGCTCGGGCACGGTGTCCGTCACCGTCACCGCCGATGCCGACGTGTACAAGGCCGCCCCCACATTGAAGACCGATGTGCGCAACGACGACCTCACCGCCGCCGGATGGAAGACGAGCGGCCCGAAGGAAACGAAGGACGGCGGGCTCACGGTCACCTTCACCCACGGTTTCAACACGCCGGCCGAAGCGACCACACTGCTCGGCCAGGTGAACGGCACGCGCGGTCCGCTGAAGGGACTCGTGCTGCAGCGCAGCGGCAAGAACTCGAACAGCACGTTCACGCTCACCGGCAAGCTCGAGGTGAACGGCGGGCTCGAGGCATTCGCGGATGACGCGGCGCTCAAGCTCCTCGGCGGTGCCCCGTACGCGAATCAGGTGAAGAACAGCGGTCTCGATCTCGGCAAGGCCATCGGCATCGACTTCACGGCCCGGTTGCCCGGCACCGTGGTCTCCACCACCGGCACCGCGAACGGTTCGACCATCACATGGCGCGTGCCGACCGACGGGACGCCCACCGACGTTGCCACCACCACGAACAACGTGGACATCGCGTCGAACGTTGCCCGGTTCTTCAAGTGGGTCGTTGCCGTCCTGCTGGCGGCATGGATACTCGGCACCGTCGTGTTGCTCGGCCTCGTTGCGGCTCGTCGCGGCCGGCGCACACCCCGCATCTAGGGTGACCACGTGGCAAAGCTGAAGCTCATCCATCGCTGCACGGAGTGCGGTGCGTCGTTCCCCAAGTGGTCGGGCAAGTGCCTGTCGTGCGGTGCCTGGAACTCCCTCGTGGAGGACGTCGAGGGCCCCGACGAATCAGCAATCACACTCGCGGCCGGGCTCGCTCTCGTTCCTGCCGGCGTCGCCACCCCCATCGGAGATGTCGACGGCAGCATCGGCCACCCCAACTCCACCCACATAGGGGAACTCGACCGCGTCCTCGGCGGTGGCATCGTGCCGGGCTCGGTCACCCTCCTCGGTGGCGAACCGGGCATCGGCAAGTCCACTCTCCTGCTGCAGTTGCTGGCCAACTGGAAGGGCAAGAGCCTCTACGTCACGGCCGAAGAAAGCGCCCAGCAGGTGCGCACGCGCGCCGACCGACTGGGCGCGCTGAAGGACAACCTGTGGTTGCTGCCCGAGATGTCGCTTGCCCACATCGTGAAGGCCATCGACGACATCAGCCCCGACCTCGTCGTCATCGACTCCATCCAGACCGTGGTCGACCCGGATCTCGCCAGTGCACCGGGATCCGTGGTGCAGGTGCGCGGGTGTGCGCACCGCCTGGTGCAGGAAGCGAAGCGGCGCAACGTCCCCATCGTGCTCGTCGGGCACGTCACCAAAGAAGGTGGACTTGCTGGTCCGCGCGTTCTCGAGCACGTCGTCGACACCGTCCTGTCGTTCGAGGGCGAGCGTCACCATGCTCTGCGCATGATGCGCGCGGTGAAGCACCGTTTCGGACCCACCAACGAACTGGGCCTCTTCGAGATGACGGAACAGGGGCTCATCGGCGTTCCGGATGCCAGCCAGTTGTTCCTCGCCGACCGTCGCACCGGTGTCGCCGGGTCGGTCGTGGTGCCCACCATCGAGGGCCAGCGCCCGCTGCTGGTGGAACTGCAGGCGCTCACCAACCAGATCTCCTCCGGTGTGCCGGCACGCCGCAGTGCACAGGGTGTCGACCAGGGCAGGCTCAGCATGTTGCTCGCGGTCCTGGAGCGCCGTGCACGCATCAGTCTCGCGAACCACGAGGTGTACGCATCCGTCGTCGGCGGGGTGAAACTCACCGAACCCGGTGCCGATCTCGGTCTGTGCCTCGCTCTCGTCAGTGCCGCCACCAACACGCCGCTCGCAGCAGACCTTGTCGTCATCGGCGAGGTCGGTCTTGCCGGTGAGGTGCGCCAGGTGGGTCACCTCAACCGACGTCTTGCCGAGGCATCCCGTCTGGGGTTCACCAAGGCGATCGTCCCTGCAAGCGCACCGTCAAAGGTCGACGGCATGTCCATCCACAAGGTCGGCACGCTCAACGAGGCACTCGCCGCGGCGCAACTTCCCGCGCCGTAGGTTTCCGCGCGTCAGCGGACGGGCAGCACCGAGTACCCGGGGAACCGTTCGATCCACTCGAGACCCGGCTCCCCCATCACGAACACGGTGGTTGCGTAGGCGTCGGCCCACGTCAGGCTCGGCCCCGTCACGGTGACGGACAGGAACGCGGTCGCGGGTTCGCCGGTGCGCGGGTCCCACAAGTGCGTGCCCCGCTCTGCCGTGCCCGACGTCGCCACCGCGCCGTTCTTCACGTCGACCGTGCCCACCAGCATCGACGCGTCGCGTGGGTCGGTGATGCCGATGCGCCACGGTTCACCCGATGCCATGCCACCGTTCAGCACGTAGTCACCGCCCACGCCCAGGTACCAGTGCGAGAGACCGTTGTCGGCGAGAAGACGCGATGCGCGTTCCGCCGCCCATCCCTTCACGAAACCGGACGGGTTGATCTCCGCGGATTCGCGCGAGCGGCGGATGGAGAACGCGCCGTCCGACACCTGCTCGAGCCACGCGCACGCGTCAAGAACGTCGACGACCTCCGGCGACGCATCCAGGTGGTGAAGGGTTCCGGAGTTGATGCGGCTGATCTCGGAGTCGGGCCGGAACACGCTGAACATCGCCTCGAGCCGTTCCAGTTCCTCGCGCACCACACGGAGCGCAGCATCGAACGCCTCCCGGCCCACGTCGTCGTCGACATGGAGACTGGCCGTGGTGCCCATCACCGCGAAAGCCGCGCGGTGTCGGGCCTGTGCCGGGTCCACGGGTTGTTACAACTGGTCGATCGCCGATTGCAGCGACTGCTGGTACGCCTGTGACACGGCGGTGGCGCCGGAAACGCCCTGGATGTTCGCTCCCTGCGCGGAGGCGACCTGCTTGTTCAGGATCGGTATCGCGTAGTCCTCGTAGCGTGCCGACTTGTTGTCGTACGTCTGGTACTGGGCACTCGCACCGCACACCTGGCCGGCTGACGTCGCCTTCACTGTCACCTGCAGCACGCCGTACGAACGACGCCACGTGATCTCGGTGGAGTTGCCGGTCTTCGTGACCGCACCGCAGTCGTTCGAGGCCGGTGCCGCGGTCACGGCGGGTGCCTGGGTCGCGGGCGTTGCCGGCGCGGCGGTGGCAGCAGGAGCCTGCGTTGCCGGTGTCGTTCCCTGGGACTGCGCCGCAACCGAGTTCGGTGTGGGGACCGTCGTCGCGACTGCGCCGTCGACGCCAGCGGCGCCGTTCTGCGTCGCCCCGGTGGAGTCGAGCACACCGGCACCCGCCGCGCCGGTGGGCGCAGGACGGTCGAGCACGTTGATCAGGCCGAAGCCGACACCTGTCAGCGCGAGCGCCGGGTACAGACGACGGAGAAGGGAGGGTTCACGGTTGGACATGGTTCACCACCAGGGCATCTCTAGATGGACACGGGATTTCGGGACACCGCTCTCGATGAGACCCTTGCGCGCTGCGAACGTCAACGATGTCGGTCCGCACACGAACGCGACGCTGTTCTCGAGGTTCGGCACCAGGGAGTGCAGCACCCTCGGCGCGAACGGGTCACGACCCTTCAACTGGGCGGTGCGGCCGAGCACCAGCCGGACATCGCCACCGCGTGCCTCGGCCAGGTGGCAGATCTCCTTGAAGTGCGGGATGTCGTCGGTGGTGCGGGCCCGCAGCAGCACGAGCGGCTTGGAGTTCGCAGGGAGGGACTCCAGCATTGCCCGCACAGGCGTGACGCCCACACCACCGGCGATGAACAGGGGACGCTTCCCCTGGAAGATGTCGGGAGTGGCGGTGCCGTACGGCCCCTCCACCGCGACGCGGTCGCCCGGCTTCAACGAGAAGATCGCGGCGCTCGCGTCACCGCGGTCCTTGATCGTGATCCGCATGCCGTTCAGCGTCGGCGCTGCCGACAACGAGTACGGGTTCGCCTTCCACCAGAGGCCGCGCTTCAGCATGCGCAGGACGACGAACTGCCCGCCCTCACCCTGGTACCGCTCGATGTTGCGGCCGCCGAGGGTGACCGCGACGGTGTTGTCGGTCTCGTGATGGACGTCGGTCACGACCAGCGGGTGTCTCACCGATGAAATGACACCGGTCCAGCGACCGAGCACCAGCAGCATCACCACGTACGCGGAGAGGATCCCCCACAGCCAGCGCAACAGCTTGTCCCCCGAGAGCATGGAGCCAAGCGTGATCTGGTGGCTGTACGAGAGCGCGATGCCGACGTATGCAGTGAGGTGCACGAAGTACCAGGTCTCATAGGACAGTTGGCTGCGGACGCTCTTCAGTGACGAGACCACGACAACCGCGATGATGGCTGCGCCGACTGCGGTCATCGCCATGTACGGCTCGCGGCCGGTGAAATCGAGGACCGTGTTGATGAAGCCGCCGCGCAACGGCATGTCGGCCACGATCGCCGTGAACACGTGGATGCCGAGCAGGATGCCCATGGAGTCTCCGGCGATGCGGTGCCAGATCAGGACTCGGTCGAGACCCAGGGAGCGCTCCATCCACGGCAGGCGAGTCGCAAGAAGGAGCCCGATCATCGCGCACGCGGAGGTGAGGATTCCCGAGAGTGATGCTGCCCCGCGCCAGAAGTCACCGGTGATGGTGGTCCAACCATCGTTCACGGCCCACACACCGGTGAGAACGCCGACGAAGAAGAGCAAGAACAGGGCGACGTCGGAGTCGATGGCCCGCGTTGTGGTGGCCGGGGCGAGTGCACGTGCAGGGGAGGCCGTGCGCTTCCTCGTTCCTGGCTGTGCGGTGATCGTGCTCATTGGTGTCGCCCTGTTCTTCCTGGGTTCCACCGTACGAATCGGTCGGTAAAGATTCGGTAAAGCCCGACCCCAGAATCCCCCATTTGTCGGGGTTTCTCGGGGCGGACGTCAACCGGGAGGACCGACCAGGGTCAGCGTCGCGCTGGCCGGAGTGCCGCGGGCGACGTACAGCACCGGGTCGTGTCGTCCCGGCGTCAGTGCGGGCTGGTGCCCGGCCGCATTGCCGCGAGTTCGGGGATGACCGCGACGACGCGGTTGTCCATGACAACAAGCCCCACCGCATCGTCATCCACGCGGGATGCCGCGACGATTGTCCCGTCGAACTGCATCGGTGTGGCCGCGAACGTGCCCTCGCCCACCAGCCGGAACGACGTGATGTCGCGGTTCGTCCACCGGCTCACCTGCGTGTCGAGAGTCGCGCCTGCGGGAACAACCACGTCGAACCAATCCCCGAACCCCGCCGGCTTCGCGATCGAGTCGACGTCACCGTCGGCATCCACCCACCTGTCGAACCTTCGCGCCGATGTCACAGCCGCCCCACCGTCAGAGGTGAGCGTTGTCTTGCCCCCGTTCCACCAGATCGTCCGCACCGGTCTCGACGGACACTTCTTCGTCACGTCCGTGCCGTCGAAATCCCAACCGGCGTCGAGGCCCGTCACGTTCACCACCATCGGCATCACGTCGTAGCCGTGTGTCGGGCAGTCATTGACGGCAGCACCCTGCTGACCGGGGAACTTCACGAACAACGGCGTGCGGTAGATCTCCTCAAGCGTGTCGGTGCGCTCGGGGTTGATGTCCTTGCGCTTCGACTCCCCCGGCTCGAACGCAAGTCCGTGGTCGGCCGTCACGATGATCATGGTGCGGTCCCAGTTGGCGGACTTCTTCATGTCGGTCACCAGCTTCAGCACGATGCTGTCGGTCGCGACGTACTGGGCGAGGAACGCCTGGTACTCGTCGCGCACCCTGTCCTCCACCGTCGCGTCGCGCTTGTCGGTGCTGACGAAACGCGTGGTGCGCATGTCGGGCGTCAACTGCCACGGGCGGTGCGGCAGCAGCACGTGGGCGAAGTGGAGCGTTGGGATGCTTGAGCGCGCCGCACGGGAGATCATGTCTTCCGCCACCGGCACCTGTGACTTGGCACCGTCGGCCTCCCACCTGCGCACCGTGTTCTTCTTCGACTCCACCACCGTGTCGCTGAACTTCTTCGGCAAGGTGGTGGCACCGATCACCGGCAGGGTCGGTGTGGGGATGGGTTTCGGGGACGTCGTGTCGGGCGATGTCAACTCCGACGACTCGATGTCCACGTTGTTGTTGGCCCCGAAGCCTCCCCACCCCTCGTCGATCACGGGGAGACGACTGCGCAGCCCCTTCGGCAACAATTTGTGGCCGAGCACCACCATGACGTCGCGCGAGAACACCCCGTAATCGGCGCGGCGCCCGGCGGGAAGGGCTGCCTGGTCCTCGGGCACCGGGGATGAAGTGGTCGTCGTGGCCTCGACGCCGCTCCCCCCGCCGTTCGCGATGTCGTCACCCCCGGAGACCGACACGGTGGCGCACGCCTCCTTCGGGCACAGTGCGGTTGCCATCTCGTGCACGTCGAACGCCCGCCTCTTGTACATGAGCGCAAAGAGGTTCTTGCGGTAATTCGAGTATGTGGGGGCCCTGCCCGTCACCGGTGTCTTCCCCGTCAGCATGGACGGGACTGCGTCCACCGTCGTCTGCGACACCCCGAGCGTGTTGCGGAACCACGTGCTGTTCTGCGCGAGCGCAGCGAACCCCGGGAACCTCCGTTCGTTGATGCTGCCGTCCGTGCCCAGCAGTGGCCACAACGGGGCCTCGTCCAGCTGCAACCAGAGAACGCTGACATCCTCCGGCTTCACGACAACTGACGACCCGGGCACGTTGTTGGCTGGCGCGACAGTGGTGGCAACGGACACCATCGCGGCGGCGGGCTCCCAGATGACCGACTGCGACGAGAAGACGAACATCACCAGCACCACCGGCGAGAGGACGGACATCCACGAGATCCACGCGCGCACCGCATTCATCCGGGCATGAAGGACCGCCACCAGGACCGCGGGCACCGCCGCCATCACGAGAGCAACCGGCCATGGAACATCCACCGACCTCACCAGCAACATGCCGAACGGCAACGCGGCAACGGCGACCAGGACATGGCGGGCTGCCTCGCGTGTGCGACCGGGGAGTGCATGAGCCGTCACGTCAAGAACGAGAAGGAGCAACGGTGGGACCAGCAGAACCAACAGGGAGAACACCACGACGGCACTCCCGGAGATGTCTGCGGACGTGAAGACCGCGAGGTTCGAACCGTAGAGCTGCAGCATCGGCTGGGCCACCCCGACTGTCAGGAGTGCCGCAAACAGTGCGAACCGTCGCAGCACGCCCCTGGTGGTCATGGCGTGAGGCTAACGCCCGCCCCGCAACCCCTGTCTAGTCCGACGACGAACTGCTGGAGGACGAACTGCTCGACGACGAATCAGATGAAGAAGAGGAACTGCTGCTCGAGCTGCTCTCCGTGGGGACGAGTTGCGCCCACACCTCGTCGACGTCCGGGATGTTGCACTTCATGTTCGCCTCCCCTGCTTTCGCCAGTTCGGTGCGTGCCAACCTGCGCACGATGGTGATTGCGTCGTTGAGTGATTCACGGTGCTCGAGCTGCATGTTGACCGCGGCGACCGCACCTTCGAGTCCGTCCTCGACCTGGAGGCTGGATCGGGTCCAGTTCAGTGCGTTCTGCCACGTGTCGATGAGGCCGATGAACTTGTCGAGGCAGTCGGTGGTGCTGATCGATGACACCAGTCCCGCGCGCGCCGTCGTGGAGGCAAGACTCTTGCGGACGCTCAGGTAGTCCTTCTCGCGGTTCTTCTCGTTGGTCAGTGCCTCGTCGAGGACGACTCCCTGGTCGTGAAGCGCCGTTCCGTAGGCCCACAGGTCGTTCGACCGTTGGCCGAGAAGTTCGACTGCGGTCGATGCGTCGGCAATCGTCGACGACCAGTGCTCGACGAGAGCATCGACCCG
This sequence comes from Actinomycetota bacterium, assembly GCA_041184385.1. GTDB lineage: Bacteria > Actinomycetota > Acidimicrobiia > Acidimicrobiales > Ilumatobacteraceae > UBA2093. The sequence continues at coordinate 1,612 of JBEGJV010000054.1, read as the reverse complement.
CGCGCCACGACGGTCCTCGAGCCTTCCGTCCGAGCTTGTCTTCAACGTGGCGTACATCGCCGTGCCGGCAACGATGGCAGTGGTGCCGACCGTGACGAACACGTTGATCATCATGCTGCGGTCCTTGGCGATCTTCTCGCGGCGCCGCTCGCGGCGGATCATGCGCATGAACCACACGCGGCGCTTCGTCTCGGCCGCCTCCTCGGCGGAATCCATCTCGCCTTCCGCGGCAAAAACCGCGCTCTCCACCGCGGCGTCGGAGGGTTCGCCCGCGCTTACAGGATCCTCGGGTGCCGGCGGGTCAAGATTGTCGCTCACGCCAGTTAAGAGTAATTCACCTCCCCGGGCAAACCGGACGACGGCTCACCCGGGGAGGGAATCAACACGTTGGGCTCAGGAACCCAGCGTCAGGTTCGGACCGTTCCACACCCGCTTGGAACCATCCGCGAAGAGGGCAACAACCGTGAGTGTGTGGGTGCCATTTTCCTTGGCGGTGACAGATGTGATGACCTTCCCCCGCGAAACACGGGCCAGACGCGACGTCACCAGGGTGCCGTCCTTGCGCAACTGGACCGCGTACTTCGTGGGCTTCCTGCCGGTCGTTGGGACCGCGACGTTGACGGACACGTTGCGGCCCGTCGTCGTCGTGACGACGGCCGAGGCGACCCGGGTGTCGAGACCCGCGGTCTTCACGGCCGTCACGGCCGACTTGCTCTTGCCGATGGCCGACACCGCGGCAACCGAGAAGCGGTACCCGATACCGCGCTTGAGACCGGTCACGGTGCACTCGACATCCGTCGTGGTGCAGCCGGCACCGGCCGGCGTCGAGGTCACGACGTACTTGGTGACCTTGCTTCCCCCATCGTCGGCATTCGGCTGCCATGACACCGTTGCATTTGCTCCGGCGATGGCGGCATTCACATTGGTCGGGGCCGCCGGGACGACAGGTGTTCCGGAAACCTTGAACACTGCCGTCGTTCCGCTGAGTTCGTTCGACACGATCAGCAATGGCGAACCGTTCGGGCTGTCTGATGCCTTGATGAAAAGGACGCCCTCGGGCGAGACGTCACCGGCGGGTGCACCTCCGGTTGAGAAGTTCGCTCCGCCTACCCCTGTGAACTTCGAGGTGTTCAGGTAGTCCAGATATTGCGGGGACTTCGGGTCGGTGATGTCGAACGCCATCACTCCACCAATGCGCTCCAGCCCGACGAACGCCAGCGTGCGTCCGAACGCATATCCGAACCCGAGACCCTCGGGCTCCGGGCCTTTGTTGTCACTCCGCGTGTCCTTCGCGTTGACGGCACCGGTCGAGGTGTTCCAGTCAGAACCAAAGTTGTTCGGCAACAGGGTTGCGATCTTCTGCTCGATGAGATCGCCGGTGTCGGCGACCAGAACAGCCGACCCAACGGTGGAGTCTGCAGCAGGGCGCTTCCAGATGGTCATTGACCTTGCGCCCAGTGAGTAGAGGCTCGTGAAGTCCGTTGCACTCGTTGCGGTCTTTTCCGTGCCGCCGTTCGTGTAGGTGGCCGGGAAGAACCTGGTTACGCCGAGACGACCCAGCTGGGCATTTGCCGAAACTGCCGACGGGATGTTCACACCTGTCTCTTATACA
>JBEGJV010000053.1:0-9565 GCA_041184385.1 Actinomycetota bacterium | reverse complement strand
GCTCGGCAAGCCGATCGCCATGGACGAGGGTCTGCGTTTCGCCATCCGTGAGGGTGGCCGCACTGTCGGTGCTGGTCGCGTCACCAAGATCATCAAGTAACGGAACAGTCCCAGGGAAGAGGTGCCGTCATGGCAAAGAGCGACAAGCGCGTGAAGATCACGCTCGAGTGCACGGAGTGCAAGGAGCGCAACTACATCACCATGAAGTCGAAGATCAACGACCGCGAGCGTCTGGAAATGAAGAAGTACTGCTCCCGCGACCGTCGACACACGACCCACAAGGAAACGCGCTAGGCAACCTCATCCATAGGTCGGTCCGCTCACCGGACTGTCGGTGGCGGGCGATTAGGGCAGTAGCTCAGTTGGTAGAGCATCGGTCTCCAAAACCGACGGTCGGGGGTTCGAGTCCCTCCTGCCCTGCAAGGTAAGAACACACAAGAGAAGAACGAAGAGATGTCAACGGATCTGAACCGCGAGCAGAAGCGAGCGCTGAAGCGCATGGGAGCCCTGAACGAACAGGGCAACCCCGTGCGTACCCAGCCGCAGGCGCAGCGCTCGAAGGAGGACCGCGTCGGCCCCGTGCAGTACGTGCGCGAGGTCAAGGAAGAGATGAACAAGGTGGCGTGGCCGAAGTGGCCCGAGGTGCGCCGCTACTCGCTCGTCGTCCTCATCACCGTAGTCATCTTCACCGCCTACGTCGGTGGCCTCGACGCTGCATTCGGTGTCTTCTCCGGCTGGCTCTACAAGGACTGAACATGAACGACGAATTCGACAACAACGAGCAGGCAGCCATCGAGCCCGATGTCGTCCTCGACCTCACCGAGGGCACCGACGCCGACGTCGAGACCGAGGAAGAAGTCGAGACCGAGACCCCCGCATGGGCCAAGCCCGGCAGCTGGTACGTGGTGCACAGCCAGAGCGGGTACGAGAAGAAGGTCGAGGCCAACCTGAAGACCCGCATCCAGTCCATGGGCATGGAGGACTCGATCTACGAGATCGTCATCCCCATGGAGGACGTCGTGGAGTTCAAGCAGGGCCGCAAGACCACCGTCTCCAAGAAGGTGTTCCCCGGCTACCTGCTGGTGCGCTGCCACATGGACGACTCCACCTGGTTCTGCATCCGCAACACCCCGGGCGTCACCGGTTTCGTGGGCCAGGCCCACAAGAACCAGAAGCCCACGCCGCTGTCACGCCGCGAGGTCGAGACCTTCCTGTCGGCAAAGGGTGACGGGGAGTCCGCGCCGAAGCGCAAGGCCCCGAAGATGGAGTACGAGGTCGGCGAGAGCGTCCGCGTCAAGGAAGGCCCGTTCGCCGATTTCAACGGCACGGTCGCCGAGATCAACGCCGACCACATGAAGCTGAAGGTCCTCGTGAACATCTTCGGACGCGAGACCCTGGTCGAAATGGACTTCGGTCAGGTCGCAAAGCTCTGATTCCGCAGGCACAATTGGTTCGTTAGAAGGAAAGACAGTCATGGCAAAGAAGAAGCTCGCCGCAATCGTGAAGATCCAGATCCCCGCGGGCAAGGCAACGCCTGCCCCGCCGGTGGGTACCGCACTCGGACCGCACGGTGTGCAGATCATGGACTTCGTGAAGCAGTACAACGCCGCCACCGAGGCACAGGCCGGCACCATCATCCCGGTCGAGATCAGCATCTTCGAGGACCGCACGTTCACGTTCATCCTGAAGACCCCGCCGGCACCGGTGCTCCTGCGCCAGAAGGCCGGCCTCGAGAAGGCATCGCAGACACCCGGCAAGACCGTTGCCGGCACCGTCACCGAGGCTGACATCGAGGAAGTCGCGAAGATCAAGATGCCCGACCTGAACGCGTACGACCTCGAGGCTGCCAAGCAGCAGATCCGCGGCACCGCACGTTCCATGGGGCTCAAGGTCGTCTGACCGCACGCGCACCGCGCGACAAGTTCTCTTGACCAACGGATCACCTCGCCGGGTCAGAGTCACAACAACCACAAAGGAGAGAGGGAGGCATCATGCCGGAATCAAAGAAGTACAAGGCCGCGATCGCACTGTTCGACCGTGAGCAGCAGTACACACCCACCGAAGCAGTGTCCATCGTGAAGAAGACCGCTTCGAAGAAGTTCGACGAGTCCGTCGACATCGCAGTCCGTCTCGGCGTCGACCCGCGCAAGGCCGACCAGGCCGTCCGCGGCACCGTCGCCCTGCCCGCAGGCTCGGGCAAGACGCTCCGCATCGCCGTCATCGCCGCCGGTGACGCCGCCAACGACGCCCGCACGGCCGGCGCAGACATGGTGGGCGCGGACGACCTCGCCCAGCAGATCGAGGGCGGGATGATGGACTTCGACCTGCTCATCGCGACGCCCGACATGATGCCGCTCATCGGCCGTCTCGGCCGCGTCCTCGGACCGCGCGGTCTCATGCCGAACCCCAAGTCCGGCACCGTCACCACCGACGTGGGCCGCGCAGTCGGCGAGTTCAAGGGCGGCAAGGTCGAGTACCGCACCGACCGCTACGGCAACGTGCACGTGCGCATCGGCAAGGCATCGTTCAACGAGGCCGACCTCGAGACCAACCTGCGTGCCGTCCTCGACGAGCTGCAGCGCGCCAAGCCGGCCGCGGCCAAGGGCAAGTACCTGCGCAAGATCTCCATTTCCACCACGATGGGACCCGGCGTCAAGGTTGACGTCAACCGTCTCAAGCCGAACGCGGAATGAGAAAACGCCCGGGTGGCGTTGTGTGAACAACCCCCTAGGCTCCAACAGAACAACAGATCTCTCGGTCCTCGCCAGAGACATCCGGTCCGATTCGTCGGCCAAGGGGCGAAAGCCCACCTGATCAGGCGGACTCCATTCCTGCGGACAGTTGTCCGTCCGGCGCGGCGTTCGTTTCACGCGAGCGCCCCGGGCGAACATCACTAGGACACCCAGGGAGGTGAAATGTCAACTGTCCGTTCCGAAAAGGAATCCGTCGTCGCCGAGGTGCGTTCGAAGCTCGAGGCCGCAGATGCGGTCATCGTCACCGAATACCGCGGTATGACCGTCGGTGCTCTCGCGGACCTGCGCATCGCATTGCGCAAGGCCGACTGCGAGTACCGCGTCTACAAGAACACACTCGCTCGATTCGCTGCCCGCGAGGCAAAGATCGAGGGCCTCGACGCTCTGCTCGTAGGTCCCACCGCCATCGCATTCGTGCATGGTGATGTCGCCGCCACCGCAAAGGCCCTGAAGGATTTCGCAAAGACCAACCCGCTGCTCGTCATCAGCGGCGGTGCCGTCAACGGCAAGGTCGTCGATGCAAAGTACGTCACCGTGCTTGCAGACCTGCCGTCTCGCGAAGCCATGCTGAGCCAGTTCGCCGGTCTGCTGCAGGCTCTGCCCCGCAACATGGCGTACGGCCTCAAGGCCCTGTACGAGAAGAACTCGACCGATTCCGCTCCCGAAGCAACCGAGGCTCCCGCCCCGGCCGCCGAGGAAGCACCAGCAGAGGCAGCAGCGGAGTAATCCGACGCTTCCCACCACACATCAACTCACAACAACAAGACTCAACCAACTAAGGAGAAAGTGCCATGGCACTCACCAAGGAAGACATTCTTGAGGGCATCGGTGCCCTCACGGTCATCGAGCTCAAGGAGCTCCTCGACGCATTCGAAGAGAAGTTCGGCGTGACCGCTGCCGCCCCGGCAGCAGTCGTCGTCGCAGGCGGCGGTGCCGCAGGCGGCGCAGCAGCCGAGGACGAGAAGGACGAATTTGACGTCATTCTCGTCGATGGCGGCGCCCAGAAGATCGGCGTCATCAAGGCGGTCCGCGAGATCACCAGCCTCGGCCTCAAGGAAGCCAAGGACCTGGTCGACGGCGCACCGAAGCCGGTCCTGGAGAAGGCCAGCAAGGACGATGCCGAGAAGGCAAAGGCCAAGCTGGTCGAGGCCGGCGCCACCGTCGAGCTCAAGTGATCCGGGCGGCCCGGCCGCTTATCGATCAAATCAAGAGGTCCGTCCCTGCGGGGGCGGGCCTCTTGGCATTTTCCAGCCGTTTCCAGCCCCAGGCCCGGGGGAGCGGCCCGGGGGATGCTTGACTCACCCCCCGCCGAGGGCGTACTTTGCCCGCCACCAAGGCGGGGCCCCGTAGGCGTGGGGGCCTGTTTGACCGTTGTCCAGAGCGGATTTTCGCCGATAGCGTTGTCGGTTGCCGTGTCTCATCTCCCTGGTTTCGCATTCCCCAAAATCAATGTGCCGCCGGTGGGTCGAGTCGTTGCTCTCCGTTATCTCGAAGTTCAGGAGTGATCGTGGCCCCACGTTCCTTGTCTCATGACCGCTATTCGTTTGCCAACCTGGTTGAGCAACTCGAACTTCCCGATCTGATCGCGGTGCAGCGCGAATCGTTCGAGTGGTTCATGAAGGACGGACTCGCCGAGACGTTCTCCGACATCTCGCCGATCTCCGACTACTCCGGCGACCTGCAGCTGCAGCTCGAGTTCGACCCGAACGACGAGGACCTCTGCCCCGGGCCGAAGTTCTCCGAGGCCGAGTGCCGCGAGAAGGAGATGACCTACGCGACGCCGGTGTTCGTGCGCGCGATCTTCTCCAACCGTCAGACCGGTGAGATCAAGGAACAGGTCGTCTTCATGGGTGACTTCCCGAAGATGACGAACAAGGGAACGTTCATCATCAACGGCACCGAGCGCGTCGTCGTGTCGCAGCTGGTTCGGTCGCCCGGCGTCATCTTCGAGCCGGGCGAGCGCTACCGCCTCCGTAATCTCTCCAAGCACCAGCTGGTGAAGGGCACCGTCCACCCGTACCGCGGTGAGTGGCTGGAGTTCGACGTCGAGCACAAGCCGGGCAAGGACGTCACCGCGGGATGCCGCGTGGCACGCAAGCGCCGCATGAGCGTGTTCGTGCTCCTCCGCGCACTCGGTTTCGACGAGGAGAACGCACCCGGTTTCCTCGACCGTTTCGTTGCGCACTTCGACTTCCTCGAGGGCCAGTGGGAGAAGGACCGCAACATCGCCGTCACCCGTGACGAGGCGCTCATGGAGATCTACAAGCGCGCACGCCCGGGCGAGCCCGTCAACGTCGAGTCCGCCCGCGCCTACTTCGAGGGTGCGTTCTTCGAGAGCCGTCGTTACGACCTCAGCCGCGTCGGTCGCTACAAGCTGAATCGCAAGCTGGGCGAGGAAGTCGCGAAGCTCACCGAACTGTTCGGCCTGCGTCCCGACCAGCTCGACCTTCCCACAGACAACCGCGAGGTGCTCACCAAGTGCGAGGTTCTCGCGGCCGTTTCGTACATGCTGCACCTCGTCAGCCAGGAGCCGGGCTACCGCCTGGACGACCAGGACCACTTCGCGAACCGTCGCGTGCGTTCGGTGGGCGAGCTCATCCAGAACCAGGTCCGCATCGGTCTGTCCCGCATGGAGCGCGTCGTCCGCGAGCGCATGACCACCCAGGACGTCGAGTCGATCACGCCGCAGACGCTGATCAACATCCGCCCTGTCGTGGCGGCCATCAAGGAGTTCTTCGGCACCTCGCAGCTGTCGCAGTTCATGGACCAGGTGAACCCGCTGTCGGGTCTCACGCACCGTCGTCGTCTCTCGGCTCTCGGACCCGGTGGTCTCAGCCGCGAGCGCGCTGGCTTCGAGGTCCGCGACGTCCACTTCTCGCACTACGGCCGCATGTGCCCGATCGAGACACCGGAAGGCCCGAACATCGGTCTGATCGGTGCGCTCTCCACTTACGCGCGCGTCAACGAGTTCGGTTTCATCGAGACGCCGTACCGCAAGGTCGTGAACGGCAAGGTCACGAACGAGATCGTGTACATGGCCGCCGACGAGGAAGAGAAGTACGTCGTCGCCCAGGCCAACACGCCGATCAACAAGGACGGCTCGTTCAAGGCATCGCGCGTTCTCGTGCGTCGCTCGCCGCAGGCCGCAACGCTCGATGACCTCCGCAAGATGCTGGAGGCCGAGAGCTTCTTCGGTGCCACCACCGACATCGCATCGGTCACGCCCGAGGAAGTCGACCTCATCGACGTGTCGCCGAAGCAGATCGTCTCGGTCGGCACCGCGCTCATCCCGTTCCTCGAGCACGACGACGCGAACCGCGCGCTCATGGGCGCGAACATGCAGCGCCAGGCTGTCCCGTTGATCCGTGCCGAGGCGCCGTACGTCGGCACCGGCATCGAGAAGCGTGCCGCCCTCGACGGCGCCGACGTCATCCTCGCCGAGGAGGACGGTGAGGTCGTCGAGATCACCGGTGACGTCATCGTCATGAAGTACGCCGGCCAGTCGAAGAAGGCCGAGCACAAGCTCATGAAGTTCCACCGCTCGAACCAGGACACGTGCATCAACCAGATCGTGCGCGTCAAGGAAGGCGACCGCGTGAAGAAGGGTGACCTCCTCGCGGATGGCCCCAGCACCGACGACGGCGAGCTGGCGCTCGGCAAGAACCTGCTCGTGGCGTTCATGCCGTGGGAGGGCTACAACTTCGAGGACGCCATCATCCTCAGCGAGCGCATCGTCCGTGACGACGTGCTCACCTCGATCCACATCCACAACTACGAGGTCGACGCCCGCGACACCAAGCTCGGTGCCGAGGAAATCTCCCGCGACATCCCGAACCTGTCCGACGACATCGTGCGTGACCTCGACGACATGGGCATCATCCGCATCGGTGCCGAGGTCGGCCCCGGCGACGTGCTCGTCGGCAAGGTCACCCCGAAGGGCGAGACCGAGCTGACGCCCGAGGAGCGCCTGCTGCGCGCCATCTTCGGCGAGAAGGCCCGCGAGGTCCGTGACACCTCCCTGAAGGTGCCCCACGGCGAGGGCGGCAAGGTCATCGACGTGAAGGTGTTCTCGCGCGACAACGGCGACGAACTGCCGCCGGGCGTGAACCAGCTGGTCAAGGTGTTCGTGGCGCAGAAGCGCAAGATCTCGGTGGGTGACAAGCTCGCCGGTCGTCACGGCAACAAGGGCGTCATCTCCAAGATCCTCCCGATCGAGGACATGCCCTACATGGAGGACGGCACCCCCGTCGACATCATCCTGAACCCGCTCGGCGTCCCCAGCCGAATGAACGTCGGCCAGGTGCTCGAGTCGCACCTCGGTTACGCGGCCCGTTGGGGTTGGACCGACACCAAGAACGGCGGCAAGAAGGTGGGCAAGGACCCGGTGCGCGGCACCGAGACCAAGACCCGCGCCAGCACCGAGCCCGCGACGTTCATCGCGACGCCCGTGTTCGACGGCGCGCACTGGGACGAGGAAGAGGCGTCGGGTGACCACCAGACCATCAAGAGCATCTTCGAGAACCTGAACCCCGAGGGCGCGGACGGTCAGAAGCTCATCCAGGGCACCGGCAAGATGTGGCTGCGCAACGGTCGCACCGGCGAGCGTTACGACAACCCGATCACCGTCGGTTACAAGTACATCCTGAAGCTGCACCACCTTGTCGACGACAAGATCCACGCACGCTCCACGGGCCCGTACAGCATGATCACCCAGCAGCCTCTCGGCGGCAAGGCCCAGTTCGGTGGCCAGCGCTTCGGCGAGATGGAAGTGTGGGCACTCGAGGCCTACGGCGCCGCCTACTGCCTGCAGGAACTCCTCACCATCAAGTCGGACGACGTGCTCGGCCGCGTGAAGGTGTACGAGGCCATCGTGAAGGGCGACAACATCCCCGAGCCGGGCATCCCCGAGTCGTTCAAGGTGCTCATGAAGGAAATGCAGTCGCTCTGCCTGAACGTCGAGGTTCTCGACACCGCGGGCAAGGAAATCGAGATGCACGAGTTCGACGACGAGATCTACCGCACGGCGGAGGAACTCGGTATCGACATCAGCCGTCCGGAGCGTGGCTCCGACGATGACGATCGTGACAACCGCGGCGCACGCGCCTACTGATCGCTGGAAGAACTAGAGGAAACGGAAACACCATGCTCGACGTGAACATGTTCGAACAGCTGCGCATCGGTCTGGCAACCGCCGACCAGATCCGCCTGTGGTCGAAGGGCGAAGTCAAGAAGCCCGAGACCATCAACTACCGCACCCTGCGCCCGGAGAAGGACGGACTCTTCTGCGAGAAGATCTTCGGACCCACCCGCGACTGGGAGTGCTACTGCGGCAAGTACAAGCGCGTGCGCTTCAAGGGAATCATCTGCGAGCGTTGCGGCGTCGAGGTCACGCGCTCGAAGGTGCGCCGCGAGCGCATGGGCCACATCGAGCTCGCCGCTCCCGTCGTCCACATCTGGTACCTGCGCGGCACCCGTTCGTGGCTGGCCTACCTGCTGGGTGGCCTGGAGCCGAAGGAAGAACTGAAGGCCAAGCAGCTGGAGAAGGTCATCTACTTCGCCGCGTCCATCGTTGCCTCCGTCGACGCCGACAAGCGCCACGAGGCACTGCCGGAGCTCGAGAAGGAATACAACGAGGACCTCAAGTTCATCGAGAAGAAGCTCGACGAGGAGATGAAGGCGTTCAACAAGCGCGCCGAGGCCGAGCTGAAGACCATGGAGAAGGAGGGTGCGAAGGACGCCGACGTCCGCGCACGCCAGCGCTCGCTCGACAAGGAAGAGACCCAGATCAAGGAGAAGTGGGCGGCCGAGCTCGACGTGTGCAAGCGCACGTGGGACGTGTTCAACAGCCTGCACTCCCGCATGATCATCGAGGACGACGTCCTGTGGCGCGAGCTCGAGGACAAGTACGGCGAGTACTTCGTGGGCGGCACCGGTGCCGACGCCATCAAGCAGCTCATCGACTCCATCGACTTCGACGAGGAGGAGACCAAGCTCCGCGACGCGATCGAGAACGGCCTGAAGGGCAAGCCCCTCTCGGCCCAGCGCAAGCAGAAGGCCATCAAGCGCCTGAAGATCGTCGCCTCGTTCAACAAGCGTGACGAGCACGGCCGCAAGGTGAACAGCCCGAAGGCCATGATCCTCGACGTCGTCCCGGTCATCCCGCCCGACCTGCGCCCGATGGTGCAGCTCGACGGTGGCCGTTTCGCAACGTCGGACCTGAACGACCTGTACCGCCGCGTCATCAACCGCAACAACCGTCTGCGCCGTCTGCTCGACCTGCAGGCCCCGAAGATCATCGTCGACAACGAGAAGCGCATGCTGCAGGAAGCAGTGGACGCGTTGTTCGACAACGGTCGCCGCGGCCGTCCGGTCACCGGCCCGGGCAACCGCCCGCTGAAGTCGCTGTCCGACATGCTGAAGGGCAAGCAGGGACGCTTCCGCCAGAACCTGCTCGGCAAGCGCGTCGACTACTCGGGTCGTTCGGTCATCGTGGCCGGCCCGACGCTGCGCCTGCACCAGTGCGGTCTGCCGAAGCTGATGGCGCTCGAGCTGTTCAAGCCGTTCGTCATGAAGCGCCTCGTCGACCTCGAACTTGCGCAGAACATCAAGAGCGCGAAGCGCATGGTGGAGCGCCGCCGTCCGCAGGTGTGGGACGTCCTCGAGGACGTCATCAAGGAGCACCCGGTCATGCTGAACCGTGCACCCACGCTGCACCGTCTCGGCATCCAGGCGTTCGAGCCGATCCTCGTCGAGGGCAAGGCGCTGCAGATCCACCCGTTGGTCTGCACCGCGTTCAACGCCGACTTCGACGG
>JBEGJV010000052.1:0-18747 GCA_041184385.1 Actinomycetota bacterium | reverse complement strand
CGACATGATGCCCGACGACCTCGCGGGCATGGTGCGCGAGATGCAGAACTACGACTTCCAGTCACAGGATGCCCAGCAGCGTTTCGACGAACTCATGGACAAGCTGAAGAACCAGTTGATGCAGCAGATGGTCGACCAGATGTCTGACGCCATGCAGAACATGAAGCCCGAGGACATGGCCCGCATGAAGGACATGATGTCGGCGCTGAACGACATGATCGAGAAGCGCGACAGGGGCGAGGACCCCGGTTTCGAGAAGTTCATGGAGGAGTTCGGTGACTTCTTCCCGGAGAACCCCGAGACGCTCGACGAGCTTCTCGAGCAGATGGCGAAGCGCATGCAGCAGATGCAGGCGATGATGAACTCCATGACGCCGGAGCAGCGCCAGCAGCTGCAGGAGCTGTCGCAGCAGATGCTCGGTGACATGGACCTCGACTTCGAGATGCAGCGCCTCAGCCAGAACCTGCAGTCGCTCTACCCGCAGCAGGGATGGCAGCAGAGCTACGACTTCAACGGCCAGGACCAGATGGGCATGCAGCAGGCCATGGATGCGATGGCCGAACTGGGCGAGCTGCAGCAGATGGAGGGCATGCTCCGTCAGGCCACGAACCCGGCCCAGCTGGCCGAGGTGGACCTGGAGAAGGTGCGCAATTCGCTCGGCGAGGAAGCCGCGAATTCACTGGAGAAACTGGCCGAACTCACGAAAATGCTGGAGGACGCCGGCCTCGTGAACCGCAAGGAGGGCAAGCTCGAGCTGACCCCGCGGGGCCTGCGCGCCATCGGCAACAACTCCCTGAAGGAACTGTTCAGCAACCTGTCGAAGGACAAGTTCGGCCAGCACAAGATGAACAAGGACGGCAGCGGCCATGAGCGCTCGTACAACTCGAAGGCGTACGAGTTCGGGGACCCCTTCCGTCTTGATCTCAACCAGACGATCCGCAACGCGCTAAGGCGCCAGGGGAGCGGCACGCCGGTGCGGCTGACGCCCGAGGACTTCGAGATCGAGCAGACCGAGCACAACACGCGTGCCGCCACGGTGCTGATGATCGACTTGTCGATGTCCATGCCGATGCGCGGCAACTTCGTGCCCGCCAAGAAGGTCGCAATGGCGCTGCATTCATTGATGAGTTCGCAGTTCCCACGCGACTTCCTGGGCCTCGTGGGGTTCAGCGAGACGGCGCACGTCCTCACCCACGAGCAGCTCCCGGAAGTCAGTTGGGACCTTGCGTACGGCACGAACATGCAGCACGGGCTGAAGCTCGCCCGGCAGATGCTCGGGCGCCAGACCGGCACGAAGCAGATCATCATGATCACCGACGGCGAGCCGACGGCGCACATCACCCAGTCCGGTCAGGTGTTCTTCAACTACCCGCCGGTGCGCGAGACGCTCGAGTCCACCCTTCGCGAGGTGGTGCGCTGCACCAAGGACAACATCCGCATCAACACGTTCGTGCTGGATGCGACCCAGTCACTGCGACACTTCATCGAGCAGATGACCCAGATCAACAACGGGCGCGCGTTCTTCACGGACCCGGACAACCTCGGTAGTTACGTCCTCGTTGATTTCCTCGAAAACAGGCGGAAAATGGCCCGTTCCGGGCGCTGAGACCCGAAAAACCCCGTGAAATCAGGGGTGATTATCCACAGATGTCGGCAAAGCCTTGATTTGCTTGGGTTTCCACTTGCACATCCGCCGTTTTGTTGGCACAATGACACCGCTGTAATTACAAGGCCGTCAGTTGATGTCGAGCTTCCCCGCGGAACTCGAGTCGGTGCGGCCACTGCTGGGAGGCAACAAAGTGCACGGAGACGCAGAGTCATTGAGTCAAGAACGCGGTTGGCAGGACCAAGCCAACTGCCTGGGTGTCGACCCGGACCTGTTCTTCCCCGAGCGCGGTGCCAGCACCCGTGAAGCCAAGGAAGTGTGCCGCGGTTGCGTGGTGCGCGAGGACTGCCTGGAGTACGCACTCGCCAACGGCGAGAAGTTCGGCATCTGGGGCGGCTTGTCGGAGCGTGAGCGTCGTCGCCTGCGTCGTCAGCGCGCCCAGGCCACACGCAGCATCACCGTCGTCAACGGCTGATCCCTGCCGCCGCAAGGCGTGCCTCGATTGTCCGGCCCTCCGACAGGTCAAGCTCCTCCCAGCGACCTCCAGGAATCCCGGCAAGAACGGCCGCAGGCAACAGACCCACCAGTTCCGCATGCGCAACGATGGCCCCGTGCCGTGCCGCACTCCCGACGACGCTGTCGTACGCATGCATCGGTCCTGCCTCGCTGGGTGACACCAGGTTCATGCTGACCTGGGTAAATTCGCCCACCTGAAGACCGAGAGTGCGGATGTGCTCGGTGCGCACCTCGCGTGCAATCTCACGCGTCACCTCGATCGGGGTGTCGCGCAGCCACACGTTGTAGGCAACCAACGGCTCCCGGGCGCCCACGCACACTGCACCGGCCGTGGGGTGCGGTGCAGCAGGCCCGAAATCGGGATCCAGATCGCGCCAGGCATGCGCGCGGATGAAGGGGAGCGTGCGGTGGCTCCCGTAGGAGAACGCCGGCACCGACAGTTCGTCTGCCAGCCACCGGGCGTAGTCGTCCCGGGCACGTTCCGCTTCGGCGAATGTCGCACCGAAGAGTGGGACGAACGGCACGACATCCACGACGCCCAGACGCGGGTGGACGCCTTCGTGATCGTCCAACGAAAGCCGTTCCACCACGAGACGCGTCAACAGACGCGGAGCCTCCTCTCCCACGAGCGTGAAGACGCTGCGGTTGTGGTCGGCATCGGTGTGGACATCCAGGAGATGACCGGACAGGCCTTCCGCAAGCCCCGCCAGAAGGGCGATATTGCGGCCCTCGCTGATGTTCACCACGCACTCAAGCACGGTTCGTGCCTACCAATCCCCACCGACCTGCTGCTACCGTCAGGCACATGATTTCGTTCCTCGAAGGCCAAGAGCTGGTCATCGTTCTCATCATCGCTCTGGTGCTCTTCGGCGGTGCTCAGTTGCCGAAGCTGGCCAAGAACCTGGGCCAGGCCCAGCGAGAGTTCAAGAAGGCTCTTGACGACGGCAAGTCCGGAGGCAAGGCCGAGGACAAGGGCGACGACAAGTAGTAGTCGTCATGCGGTCCCCGCACTCGGTGCGGGGGCGTTGATCAGGCGTTCAGGCCCTTGCGGCGCTTCAGGATGCGGCGACGCTCGCGTTCGCTGCACCCGCCCCACACGCCGTGCTCGATGCGCTCCTCGAGCGCGTACTCGAGGCACTGGGTGCCGACCGGGCAGCCCTTGCAGATCGCCCGGGCGCGGTCCACGCCCACGCCGTCCGAGGGGAAGAACGTGGCCGGCGGGTAGTTCCGGCAGTTGCCCTGTGCCATCCATGCCGTCGGCGAGTCGTCGAACGGAATGTTGGTCGATGCCGGCACTGCCGTGACCTTCAACATTGTCTTCATGGCTTCCTCCTTGTCGCCTGTCGGCGGCATTCGGTTCGGTGTCATTTCTGACGCCGAGTCATGGCGGGAAGTTCCCCGCAAACCGAAGTCAAACACGGACGGCCGGGGTATTTCCTTCACGTTGGTCAAAGATTGGTGAAGAATCGCGGTTGTCCACAGGACGTCGACGGGAACGGGTGGGAACCCGCGAGAAACAGTGCGAAAACACGGCCTTGGGCCATCGCCGATAACATCTCGGCACTCGTTCTTTCCCGCCCACGGAGGCCCCGCATGTCCGATATCCAGACTTCCGAAGCACCCCGCGCGCACGCGCGCATCGTGTTCCTCGGCGCCGTGGCGCCCCACTGGGAGGTCTACGGGGAGTGGGGCGACAGCGACGTCCTCGAGGAGTTCCGCGCCCGAGTCCTGGCCAGGCTGGTCCTGCTGCCCCGTGACGACCCGCAATTCCGCCGCAACATGTCCCGCATCGTGCGCGATGCCGAGCGCGAGCTGATCTCGCTCGAATGGGACATGGGCGACCCGAACTACGAATTCTGACCGGAGGAGGCATCCCATGGATGAACTGAGAAAAGGGTTCCACCAGCAGCTCGACGATGCCCGAAACGAACTCGCCCAGTTGGCGGCCATGGTCATCGAGCGCATCTCGCGCGCCACGGCGATCCTCCTCGACGGCGACCTCGAGGACGCCAACCAACTCATCCAGGACGACGACGAAATGGATGCACGCTCCATCACCCTCGAGGATCGTTGCTACCAGTTGCTCGCATTGCAGGCACCCGTGGCCCGTGACCTACGCCAGCTGGTCGGCATCGTGAAGATGGTCGGCGAGGTGGAGCGCAGCGCGGACCTCACGGTGAACATCGCCAAGTCCGCCCGACGGATCTACGGCCACGACCTCGACCCGCGCATGCGCGGCCTCATTGCCCGCATGGGTGAGCAGGCGCAGCAGTTGTTCACCGCGGCACTCGAGTCGTTCCAGGAGAACGACGACGCAAAGGCTGCGGCCATCGACGACATGGACTCGTATCTCGACGGTCTGCAGCGCGAGGTCGTGCGCGTGATCCTGGAGAAGCACGCCGACAGCCAGATCGACCTGCAGGTGGCAATCCAGATGGCCATGGTTGCCCGTTTCTACGAGCGCATCGGTGACCATGCGGTGAACATCGGAGAACGTGTGCGGTATCTGGTCACGGGGTGGCTGCCGGAGCACAAGGGTCACGAGCGCTACAAGAAGCGCGAGGACACCGGCGAGGTGCCGCGCATCACTGCACCCGGCAACTGAGACTGACTGGTCCCTGGCCGATGCTGCAGTACTTGCTGGGGGTCGCCACGGTGATCGCAGCGCTGTGGTTGGTCCGGCGTTTCCGTCCGGCCCCGGTTGCTCCGTCTGCTGCCGTACAGGTCGAGGCCGAAGCCGAGCAGGAGGCTGCGGCGCCGACGGACCCGGAGCTCCCTCGCATCCTGGACGCGCTCCCGGTGGGCGTGATCGTCTTCGACAGGGACGCGGGCGAGGTGCTGCGCAACGAGGCGGCACAGTCCTTCACCGACACGGTCCACGGAGACCTGCTGCTCGCCGGTGCTGTGGAACGACTCGTCCGCAGGGCACTGCGCGGACGCGTGGTGACCGAGGTCGTGCAGCTCGTCGGGCCGCCGCAGAAGGTCATCCAGGTTGCGGTGTCACCGTTCGGTGACGGCGGCGCTCTCGTGATGCTCGAGGACAACACCGAACGGTCCATCGTGGACCAGGTCCGCACGGATTTCGTGGCGAACGTCAGTCACGAATTGAAGACACCAGTGGGTGCCATCTCGATCCTGGCGGAAACTCTCGAGGGCGAGACGGAGGATGATCTCGTGAAGCGACTCGCGAGCCGCATGGTTGCCGAGTCACACCGAATGGCGCGAACGATCGACGACCTGCTCGAGTTGTCCCGCATCGAGATGGGCGGCGAGGTCGTCATGACCGCGGTCGACATGGGCGCCGTCGTGGACGAGGCAATCGACCGCGCGTCGGGCCTCTCGTCACGGCGCGGCGTGCCCATCGAGAAGAACGTGCTGAAGGGTGACGTGACCGTCCACGGCGATTATTTCCAGCTCGTGTCGGCCATCGGCAACCTAGTGGAGAATGCCGTGAAGTACAGCGAGGAGAATGACACGGTCACCGTCTCGCTCATCCCGCTGGCGGACAGCGTCGACGTCGAGGTCATGGACCGCGGCATCGGGATCCCGGCGGCGAGTCTCGACCGCATCTTCGAGCGTTTCTACAGGGTGGACCGTTCGCACAGCCGGGCCACCGGCGGAACCGGGCTCGGTCTCTCCATCGTGCGGCGCGTCATCACCAATCATGGCGGGGAAGTGAACGTGAGTTCACGGGAGGGTGAAGGATCCACCTTCACCGTCCGTTTGCCCCGTTACCAGCCCGCGAGTGACGCCATCATGGGAACTGAGTATGAATCCAGGGTTGCCCATGAATAATCCCACCGTCCTGGTGGTCGAGGACGAGGAGTCCTTTGTCGAGGCGCTGAAGGTCGGTCTGAAGCGCGAGGGTTTCCGGGTGGAAGTGGCCCGCGACGGTCTCCAGGCACTCGACATGTTCGACATCGTGCAGCCCGACGTGATCCTGCTCGACGTGATGCTCCCGAAGATGTCGGGCATCGACGTGTGCCGGCAGCTCCGGAAGAAGACGACAACACCGATCATCATGGTGACCGCGAAGGGTGCCGAGATCGACACCGTCGTCGGTCTCGAGGTGGGTGCCGACGACTACGTCACGAAGCCCTACCGCCTGCGCGAACTCGTCGCCCGCATGCGCGCCGTGCTGCGCCGTGTGCCCCAGAACCAGGGCGGCGAACTGAGCGGGTCATCAGTCACCGTCGGCGACATCTCGATCGACCCGGAGCAGCACGAGGTGGTCATCCGTGGGGAGACCTCCACGCTGCCGCTGAAGGAATTCGAATTGCTGCACATCCTCATCGCGAACGCCGGCCGTGTGTTGCCCCGCGAAACCCTCATTGACCGGGTGTGGGGCACTGACTACGTGGGTGACACGAAGACCCTTGATGTGCACGTGAAGCGCCTGCGCAGCAAGATCGAGGACGACCCGGCGAACCCCACGCGCATCGTCACGATCCGCGGCCTCGGTTACAAGTACGAGAAGCCGCGCTGACGACCCGGCAGTCGGTCGTCTGCTGCCGGTTGCGTGCCTAACATCGGCGCATGGCGGATCACGGTGATGTCGACGAGGCGCGGGGCCCGGGGCTCCCACCGCCCAGCCCGCTGACATACCTTCTGCGCACCCACGCGTGCATGGTGGCGGGCGAGGCCGTCATGGCCGTGGCGCTCGCGGATTCGATGTTCCTGTCGATCAAGCCGGACGACGCGCGACCGAAGGTGATCCTGTTCCTCCTGTTGAGTTTCGCGCCGTTCACGGTCGTGGCGCGGTACATCGGTCCGTTCGTCGAACGCATCAACGGCGGCCAGCGCGCAGTGATGTTCGGGGTGGCGCTGCTGCGTGCCGTGATCATGGTGGGAATGGTCAGTTCGATCAAGTCGCTCGCGTTGTTCCCGCTGGCATTCGGCGCGCTGGTCCTCTCCAAGACGTACTCCATCTCGAAGTCCGCCATGGTCCCGGCAGTCGTTAGGGGTGATGCCCGTTTGGTGGAGGCCAACAGCAAACTGGCCAAGGTCGCGGGGATCATCGGTTTCACGATTGGTGTTCCGGCCTTCATCCTGCAGATGTTGAGCACCAGCATCACGCTGTATGCAGGTGCGGTCGTGTTCGTGCTCGCGGCAGTGCAGGCATGGCATCTCCCGAGGTCAAGGAACGAGAAGTCAGGCGATGCATCGCTCGAGTACGAAGAACTCCACACCCCCGTGGTCCTCCAGGCCGCCTACACGATGCGGTTCCTTCGGGGTGCCGTGGGGTTCATGTTCTTCCACCTGGCGTTCTGGCTGCGTTCCGAAATCGGTGGCACCGCGTGGTTCGCGTTCGCGGTCGCAATCGGCAACTTCTCGATTCTCGCCGCCAACTGGGTGGCACCGTGGATCCGAGACCACATGAAAACCTCGACGATGCTGACGGTGTCGCTCGCTGCGGTGGCGGCGGGGGGAATCGGCGCGGGGATCAGCGGGGTGTTCATCGCCGGCGTTCTCCTGACGGCAGTCGTGAACGCGGCGGCCGCCATCGGGCGGGTGGCGTTCGAATCAACGGTGCAGTCGCACGCACCCGACGCGGACAGGGTGAGCACCTTCGCAAGATTCGAGACCCACAACCAGCTCGCATGGGTGGCCGGCGGAGTTCTCCCCGTGATCCTGAGGTTCGACGGTCACGTGGGTTCGTGGTGCATCGGCATCCTCGGGGCCATCGGGATGTTGGTGATGATGCGCGGCCGGGCCGTCACTGAATCTCGAGCCGCGCGAGCCACAGGCCCGGGGCATCCAGCTCGCTAGGCGTCGGAAGGTTCGCGGCGGCAGAGAGCATCGGTCGAAGTGCTGCGTTGCCGGCGCGCTCCACCACACCGGCGACAAAATCGGATCCGCGCTTCTGCAGTTGCCGCGACAGGGACACACCGAGGAGCCGTTCTGCAAGATCGGCCTCTACCCGGCCGTCAAGGCGCCTGCGTCGCACGGCTTCGGCGATCGGAGATGCATTGCCGAGAAGGCGTGCTCCCACCTGGTCCACGATGTGGTCGATGTAGGCGGTGATCGCCGCCACCTGCGCGTCAAGCACGGGCGAGATTGCGTGCTGTTCGGGTGACTTGATGGCCCCCACCAGCACCATGGGGTCACTGAGGGTCTTCTGCAGTTTCTCCAGGGCCTGTCCGTCGGTGGGGTCGAGGTCGCCGAGCTGCGCCATGAAGGCCTCGGCATCGGGCCTGAACGCGCCCACGTAGGAACGGATGGTGGACATGAGTCCGTCGGTCGCAGCCGCGGTGTTCAGGACCGCGTGCGAGGCGAGCTCGTGCACGAGGACCCACATGCGTAGGTCGTCGACGGCGAGCGACCAGTCGTCTGCGAACTTGTCGACGGTGTGCGACACCACGAGGACGTCGCTCGCGTGAGGACGTGAGAGCGGCAGGTCGTACTGGCCGAACGCGCGTTGCGCGAGGGAGCCGATCATGGATCCGATGGTGATGCCCATGAGAGACGGGAACATGAGTGACGACATGTTCGCGAACATCGAAGCGAGGGGGTCGTCGGAGGATTGTGCCGCCTGCGGCTTGTTCAGGGCAGTGGCGAGGTCGGTGAAGAGGGGACGGAGGTCCTGCAGGGTCCGGTGGGCCCAGATGGCGCGCGTGGTGGTGTGGATCTCGGTGTGGACGTCGTGCGGTCCTGTCGGAAGTGCGCTGATCTCGCGCACGTGCATGTCCGCGATGTCGGCGAGTCGGTTGAACGCGAGCCGTGTCGACGGGTCGGGTTCCGGATCCGCGTTGTCGCCGCGTGCTCCCGATGCGGCTGCTTCGGTCGCGAGCTGCCAGTTCAGCGGTCCCTGCGCCGCCATGGCCTTCATCATGTCGTTCAGGAACGGCATGGAACCGAAGGGGAACTGCGGTTCGTTCGAGCCTGATCCGTCGTCCGACATGGGCTCAGGCTAGGTGCCGTTAGCCTCGAATGCATGGCAGAGGTCGACACGGACGGGCTCGTACCGAGTCCCGAACTTGACATCAGCGCGTATGCCGATTCGTTCGACCGGGCCGACCTCATCGTCGACGTCACCCGCAGTTTCCTTCGCAGCGCGACTGACTCCGGGCAGTCTCATGTGATCCTCGTCTCCACCGCCATGGTCTACGGGGCATGGCCGAACAACCCGGTGCCGATCAGTGAGCGCGAGCCGGTGAGACCGGTGCCGTCATTTGCGTTCGCGGTTTCGTGCGCGACGTCGGAGGCACTTGTCGACGAGTGGCGCACTGCGGTGCCCGGTCGCACCGCCACGATCCTGCGGCCCGTCCCGGTGGTGTCACCCGACAGACCCTCCCGTTTGGTGCATGCGCTCGCCGATGCGCCGCCCAGTTCCTGCACGAGGATGACCTGGACAGCGCGAAGCAATTGGTGCGCCGCCTGAAGCCGGACGGCATCCTGAACGTCGCACCCGACGGATCGATCCGGGGGGAACGGCTGCACGAGCTCTCCCCGCACGCGATCAACATGGCCCTTCCGGCCTGGGTGCGCGAGTCGATCGACGCGCTCCGGTGGCGATTCATGAACGGGCCGGTGCCCCCCGGCCTGCGCGAATACGCACGCCACAGCTGGGACGTGTCCAACGAGAAGCTCCGCGCCCTCGGGTGGGTCCCGCGGGTCTCGAACGAGGAGTCCTACATCGCCGGCAGTGACGGCTCGTGGCTCGACGGAATCAGTGCCAAGCGCCGTCAGGAACTTGCACTCGCCGGCTCGGTGGCGGCAATTCTCGGCGCGGTGTTCACGGTCATCCGTTTCGCCCGTCGATCGCGTCGTTGATGATCAGAGCCAGGTCGGTGAGCAGGATGCCGAAGTGCATGTGGTTGTGCCGCACCGCGATGGCGTAGGGCCTTTCCTGCACGTAGAGAGAGGCCACCCCGTTGATGATGCCCTCGACGTCGAGCGGGAACCAGCGGGGCTCCTGTGTCGAGAAGCGATTGGTGGGAGTGGCACCCGATGAGATTCCCGGGTGCGCGTTGAGCCGCTGCCCGTTTCTGTCGACGGCGACGAAGGACGAGGGAGTTCCCGGATCGTCATCCGTTTGGGTCGGGTAGGGGAGGTTCCGCAGGGTTGCGGCACGGTGCCTGATGATGCTGATCCCCTTGGTCGCGATGGTGGTCACCACTTCGGCGTCGAACGTCTTCCCGCCGGGCAGTGCGACGGTCAGGCGGTCACCCGCAAAATCCGCCGATGGGACCACGTAGTAGTCGTCGTAGGCGTGGATGGCCGGCACGGCACCGCTCGGCGTGCCTGTCTTCGGAGGGAGCGAGGTGGAGGACGCATCAGCCGGTTCGGCGACAGGGTCGGACACGCCCTTCTGAACCGTGACCAGCATGAGAGTTGCCGAGGCGACGAGGCTGACGAACGCCACCAGCGCTGCAGCCCGGCGTCCGATGGGGGGAGGGGTCGCCTTCAGCGCGTGATCATGCCGCATCGCATTGCTGACCTCTGCGGGGTGGCGCCATGTCCGCTCGTGAGGGGGAACGGGGGCATTGTTCTCGTTGTCGAATTCGTCGCTCACGCCCACAAAACGGCGAGGCTAGTTCCGTGGTCGGGACGGGTGGCGTCGCCCCGCCACCGACGGTGGCGTGCTTGTACGCTGAGCACATGACGGCACCAGGCCACACCGACGAATGGTTGGCCCTCACGCCCGACGAACTCCCGATCAGTGCGGTCTACGACTGGGCCGTCACCCCGGAGAGCGGTGCGGTGGTGCTGTTCAGTGGCACCGTGCGCGACCATGCGGAGGGGCGCACAGATGTCGTGGCACTCGAGTACGAGGCCTACGAGGAAGCCGTCGTCCCGGCATTCGCCCGCATCGTGGAGGAACTCCGCTCCCGTCATCCGGCAGCGCACCGAGTGGCCATTCTCCACCGCACGGGTCGTCTCGGACTCGGGGAGTCCAGCGTGGTGGTCGCCGTGTCGTCGGCACACAGACCTGTCGCTTTCGACGCGGCCCGCTTCGCCATTGACGCCTTGAAACAGAGCGCGCCCATCTGGAAGAAGGAGATCTGGCGCGATGGTGCCGACTGGGGCACGGGAGCCAGCGACCTCGTGTCACCCTCCCAGGTCGGATCGGGCGGAGATACCCAATGATCGCCGGCCAGTTCCTCCCGATCCTCTTCACGGTGCTCGCCATCATCTCCGGCACCACCTTGCTGGTGCTCGTGTACTTCGACAACCGCAACAGTCGCATCGACGACAGCATCGCTGCGTTCCGTCGGCACATCGACGCGTTGTCCCCGGAGGCACGTCGGATGTCCGCGTCGCGTTCGGATGACGACAACCGCAGGCGATAACGCGCGCGGTCATCACGGGCGACCTAGTCTGAGCAAATGGCCCGTGACCTAGCGATCGACCTCGGCACGGCCAACACCCTCGTCTACATGAAGGGCCGCGGGATCGTGCTGAACGAGCCCTCGGTGATCGCGGTGAACCGTCGTTCCGGCGAGGTTCTTGCCACGGGCCACGAGGCGCTCGACATGATCGGGCGCACACCCAGTTACATCGCCGCGGTGCGGCCGCTGCGCGGTGGTGCCATCACGGACTTCGACATCACCGAACGCATGATCCGCCTGCTCCTGCAGCGCGTGGGCGTGTCGCGCTTCACCCGCCCGAAGGTCATCATCTGCGTTCCCTCGGCCATCACGGAGGTGGAACGCCGCGCGGTGACCGACGCGACGCGCCGCGCCGGCGCGAGTGACGCCCAGCTCATCGAGCAGCCCATGGCCGCGGCGATCGGTGCGAACCTGCCGATCGACGAGCCCGTCGGCAACATGGTCATCGACATCGGCGGTGGCACCAGCGAGACCGCCGTCATCTCGCTCGGTGGTGTCGTCGCACTCGAGGCCGTGCGTGTCGGAAGCTTCGACATCGACGCGTCCATCCAGAACTACGTTCGCCGCGAGCACGGTGTGGCGATCGGCGAGCGCACCGCGGAGGCCATCAAGATCCAGATCGGTTCGGCCGAACCGGGACCCGAGGACCGCGAGGCAGACATTCGGGGTCGCGACCTCGTCACCGGTCTGCCGAAGACGGTGCGTCTGACCGCCGAGGAAGTGCGTTTTGCGATTGACGAGCCGGTTGCGGCGATGGTGGCGTCCGTGAAGAGGTGTCTCTCGAAGGCGCCGCCGGAACTCGCGCAGGACTTCCTGTCGCGGGGCATGTACCTGGTGGGCGGTGGCGGCATGCTGCGCGGACTGGCGTCGCGCATCGAACGCGAGACCGAGGTGCCGGTGCGCATGTCGAACCAGCCGCTCGAGGCCGTGGTGCTTGGTGCAGGTCACTGCATCGAGAACTACCAGGCACTGCGCGGCATGTTCATGGGCAACAATCGCATCCGCTGACGCGGGTCGTCATCCCGTCGTGACCCGGCGGATTTTCCCCTCGAGCGTCAGGCAGTAGACCGAGCGTGTCGTCGCGACGACAGCGGTGATGTTCCCCAGGTCGGTTCCCACCGTTTCGGTCCCCGTGACGGTGCGGCCGTCCGTCACCACCGCGACGAGTGACCCGCTGCAGTAGTCGCCGTAGATGTACCGGCCCGGGCGTGCGGGGAGGTTCCGCACGGTCGTGACTGCACCGCCGGAGACGGAGCACCTGCCGTTCGTGTGCTGGTACTCGTGGAACGGCATCACGGCGTTTGTTGCCGTCTGGTCGTTGTTGTACCGGTGTGTGCCCTCGTAGGCGCTCCACCCGAAGTTGGCCCTGCGGCCCCCGGGGTGGGATGCAGTGGATGCAGAGAACGACACTTCCTCCCATTCGTTCTGGCCGACGTCGGCGATCCAGATGTTCCCTGCCGGGTCGAACGAGAAACGCCACGGGTTGCGCAGACCGATCGACCAGATCTCGCGGCGCGCGGGGAGCGCGTACGGATTGCCTGCCGGGATGGTGTAGGCGCGCCCCGTCCCGTTCGTGACGTGGAGGGGATTGATGCGGAGGATCTTGCCGAGAAGCGAGCTCGTGTCGAGCGCGCGTCGTTCGGGGTCGCCGGCGCTCCCGCCGTCACCCGTGGCGATGTACAGCATGTTGTCCCTGCCGACCTTCACCGCGCCACCGTTGTGGTTCGAGTACGGCTGCTCGATCCGGATCACCACGGACGGACGCCTGTTCACCTGGCGGACGAACGTGCCGTTGCTCCTCACTGCGTAGCGGGCTATGACAGTGTCGCCGTTGAGGTCGGTGTAGTTGACGAACGCCTCCCACTGCGACCCGTACCGACGGAACGCGAGTCCCAGCAACCCCCGTTCGCCCTCGGGCGTGGTCAACGCCGAGACATCAAGGACGCGGTCGAGGCGCTTTCCGGATGACGAGATGCGTTCGATGGTGCCCTTGCGTGACACAACGTAGAGGAACTGGTCGGACGGCGAACGTTCGACGATGTCGACGGCACCCGGGACGTCGGCAATGTCAGTGAGCACGTAGCCGTTGCCGTTGGCTGCCCGCGGGGAGGATGCCGCCACGGCAAGCGTGGAGCCCGCGATGCCGAGCACCACCGTGGCCATGCCGACGATGAGCCGACGCTGCACGGATCAGGCCTTCGGCTTGAAGCGGATGAGACCTTCCTGCACGACCGTGACAGCGAGATCACCCGAGGCCGTGTAGATGCTGCCGCCGGCAAGACCGCGAGAACCCGAGTTCGAGATGGGGTGCTGGTCGTAGAGCAGCCAGTCGTCGGCACGGAACGGGCGGTGGAACCACATCGCATGGTCAAGGCTCGCCATCTGCACGTTGCCGTCGCTCCAGCCGAGCCCGTGGGGCAGCAGGGTCGTGTCGAGCAGTGTCATGTCGCTCGCGTAGGTGACGATGCACGCCTGCAGGACGGGGTCGTTCGGCAATGTCCCGTCGGCACGCAGCCACACCTGCTGTGACGTGGTGGGGTTGCCGATGCGCGACATCGGGTCACCGTCCACGTAGCGCATGTCGATGGGGCGCGGGCGTTCGTACCATTCGCCCATCTGCTCCTTGTACGGCTCCATGCGGGTCTTGAAGTCCGGGAGCGTCTCGGGCGAGGGAACATCGCTGCGCATGGGGATCTGCCAGTCGAGACCGGGTTCGGCGGTGTGGAAGCTGGCCTGCAGATTGAAGATGACCTCGCCGTGCTGGATGGCGACGACGCGCCGCGTCGTGAAGCTGCGGCCGTCGCGGATGCGGTCCACCTGGTACAGGATCGGGGCGAACGGGTCACCCGGGCGCAGGAAGTAGGCGTGCAGCGAGTGCACGTAGCGCTCGTGCTCGTCGACCGTGCGTGACGCCGCCACGAGCGACTGACCAGCCACCTGGCCGCCGAAGACGCGCACACGGTTCTCGTCGGGCGAGACGCCACGGAACAGGTTCACCTCGATTGCTTCGAGGTCGAGAAGTGTGATCAGGTCGTCGAGGGCTTCGCTCACGGGCTCATAGTAGGGTCGAAACGTGCCGTATCCGCCCCTTGATTCATCATTGAGAGCGCATGCGCTTGCTGCACGGGGCTTCATGCCCGAGAACGAAGGCGACGCTCTGCACGAGGCCGCGATGATGGCTGCGGACGCGGTACCGACGTCACCGTTCGTCGAGGTCGGTTCGTACTGCGGCCGGTCCACCGTGTGGCTCGGTGGTGCCGCGCGGTCGACTCAACGCACGCTGTTCGCTGTCGACCATCATTTCGGCAGCGAGGAGAACCAACCCGGGTGGGAATGGCACGATGAGTCGCTCGTCGACCCGCGCACCGGCCGCATGGACACCCTGCCGTTCTTCCGCGCGACGATCATCGATGCCGGGCTCGCGTCGAGTGTCGTCACGGTCGTCGGGGACTCACCGACAATCGCGCGCAACTGGACGACTCCGTTGGCGTTCCTCTTCATCGACGGTGGTCACGGTGTGGAGCCGGCAACCCTCGACTACGAACTGTGGACGCCGCACGTGGCGTTGAACGGGATCCTCGCAATCCATGACGTGTTCCCGGACCCGGCTGACGGCGGCCGACCGCCGTACGAGAACATCTACCTGCCCGCCATCAACAGCGGACGGTTCGTGGACGTGTCGGCAGAAGGATCGCTGCGCGTTCTCCGCCGCATGCGCTGAATCCCAACTTCGCCCTTTTGCAATTTCGGCGTCGTTCACTTGCACAATTAGTCTCACTGCCAGTCCCAATTGACTCCTGGGGGGGAAATGGCAGAAGAAATTCGCACGGGCAGGGCTGCCGCGAAGGAACTCAGGGCGGAAGCAGTCGCACTTCGCGCGGCCGCGAAGGGGGCCTTTGCGGAGGCCCGTGCGCTGGTCCCCTGGTATCAGCGGAGGTCCACATGGATTTTCGGAATTGCAGTGCTCGGCTTGTCGGCGGCTGCAGCAGGGGGTGGCGTCCCGAGTACCACGGACACAACAGTCCCTACGGTTGAATCAACGAGCACGGTTGTCTCGACGACTGTCGAGACGACAACAAGCATGCCTGTTCCACCCAACGCGGACACGACGCTGGCCCCGGTTACGGATGACTCGGTCTCGAAGGGATTCGGAAGTCAGGATGCATCAGCTGACGTGAAGCTGATCTCATGTGGAGTATCCGATGCGCTGGGTTTCAGGTACCCGAAAGTCGTAGTTACCAATGGATCCTCAAAGACTTCGAGCTATCTCATCACGATCGCATTTGAGTCGCAGGACGGCAGGACTAAGTACGAGGATTCAACCGTGATTGTGAATTCCTTGAAGTCAAACCAATCAACGACCGAAGAGGGATTCCCGGTGTCAGATGTTCCCAAGTCGGCCGTCTGCAAAGTAACGGAAGTCCAGCGAACGGCAACGTGACTCAGGGTCAGAGTGGGGCGACCACGAGGTGCGCGTTGCGGCGCACCATCGGCACCGTGAACAACTTCGACGCGGGTGACCCACCGCTGATCGCGTCGGCGGCCATGATCACGGCCGCTGCCGTGTACGCCGAGTACTCGTCGGCGGGGAAGTGCACGATCGTCTTGTCCGGGTCCGTCGGGTAGACGATCCCGGTCCAGTACGCGCCGTCATCGCGGCGGTGGGGCAGGGTCCACAGAAGAAGTTCCTTCGCGGTCTCGCGGTCGCCGGCCGCGACGTGGGCAATGGCGCACTCGCTCGTCTCGGCAGCCGTCACCCACTGCTCGTCGTTCACGCAGCGCACGCCACGGTCGTCGAGGACGAACTTGTCCCAACCCTCGGCCAGGCGGGCCTTCGCCCGTACTCCGGTCATCGCACCGGTCATGACGGGGTAGTACCAGTCCATGGCCCAGCGGTCCTTCGGCTCGAAGGCGGCGAGGTTCCCGTTGATGGCGCGGTCGATGACATCGGCCGCCGCCGTCCACTCGGGGTGCGGCTCCCCGATGAGGTCCGCGATCGCCGCGCCGCAGTGCAGCGCGTGGCGGATGCTGGAGGACCCGGTGAGGAGTGCGTAGTCCCACGGCTTCGCGTCGACCTCGCGTGCCCACAGCACCATGCCGTCCTCGCGTCGCATGCCCATCACGAAGTCAAGTGCTGCGCGCACGGTGGGCCACAACTCGCGCACCGCCTTCGTGTCACGTGTGCACAGCCAGTGCGCCCACACGCCGGCCGCGATGTAGGCGGTGACGTTGGTGTCTAGCTTCGGGTCCTCGATGTCGCCGGTGGGCATGTAGTAGTTGAACCACGATCCGTCGTTGTGCTGGATGTTCGCGAGCCAGTGGTAGGCGGCACGTGCGGAGTCGTGGCGGCCCATGATGTCGAGGGCGATTGCCGTCTCCACGTGGTTCCACGGGTCGCAGTGTCCGTCCGGGTACCAGGGGATCATGCCGTTCGTCAGCTGCAGCGCCTCGATCGAGTCGGCAGTGCGGTGCAGGTCGGCCGTGGAGAGGATCCCCGGCAGGTGGGGCAGGTTCTTGCCGGCCATCACGCACGCACCTTGCGCGAGTACACGATGAAGCTCTTGCCCATGACCGGGCTGAGCACCTTCTCCGCGACGGCGACCGACTTCGGCCGGGTCATGATGTCCCATTCGAGGAACTTCCGGTACTTCGTGACGAGCGGGTGGTCGTTGTTGCCGGGCCCGACCGCGCACTTCAGCCACCAGTACGGCGAGTGCAGCGCGTGTGCGTGGTGCGATGCCGTCACTTCCATGCCGGCGGAGCGGAGCTTCGCCTTCAGTTCCGTCGCGCTGTAGATGCGCACGTGACCGCCCGGGCTCTTCGGTGCGTGGTACTCGTCGGAGAGCATCCAGTTGATCTTCTCGGGCAGCCACGTGGGCACCGTGACGCCGAGGGTGCCGCCGGGCTTCAGCACGCGGTGGAACTCGGCGATCGCGGCAACGTCGTTCTGGATGTGCTCCAGCACCTCGCTGGTGACGATGCAGTCGAACGTGTCGTCGGCGAACGGCAGTCGCGTGGCGTCACCGCGCAGCGCACCCCCGTAGGCAACCGACGGGATCTCGTGCGACTCGATCATCGCGCCGAACATGTTGCGGGTGGCGACGACCTCTTCCTGCGCCCAGTCGAGGGCGAACACGGTCGCACCACGGCGCGCCGCCTCGAACGCGTGGCGACCGAAGCCGGCTCCTGCGTCGAGGAACACCGCACCGGGTCTCAGCCCGAGAGTGTCGAAACGGACGGTCAGCATGTCAACGTGCCCGCTTCGCCGTCTTGGCAAGGTTGTGGGGCATCGCGAGCACCTCGCGGTACTGGTCCACCGTCAACTGCGCGCAGTGGCGCCAGCTCCACCGCTCGACCACGCGGGTGCGCCCGGCCGCACCGATGCGGTCGCGCAGCTCACTGTCGTCGAGACCCCGGCGGATGGCGGCCGCGAGAGCGTCGGCATCAGCTGTGGGGCACTGCAGCACGGTCTCGCCGTCGGTGCCGGTGACCTCGGGCAGTGCGCCGCCGTTCGTGGCGACAAGACAGGTGCCGGTTGCCATCGCCTCGATGGCGGGGAGGCTGAACCCCTCGTACAGGCTCGGCACGACAGCGAGTTCTGATTCCGCGTACAACTCCACGATCCGCTCGTCGGGAACACCGGAGACGAAGTCGATGTAGGGCTTCAGGCCGAGTGACTCGATGAGGTCCATGCTGTGGCCGGGGCGCGGCTTGCCGATGATCGTCAGGCGGATGTCGCGCTCGGTGCGGAGCTTCGCCATTGCCTCCAGCAGGTAGCTGAGTCCCTTCAGAGCCACGTCCGCAGACGCGGTGGTGATGAGACGGTTCGGCTGGCGCTGCACGTGGGGCATCGGCTTGAAGAGATCAGGGTCGACGCCGACCGGGACGAGCCGCATGCGGTCGAGCGACACATGCATGTCCTCGTGGATGTCCTTGATGCTGTTCTCGCTGACCACGACGATGCGCGGCATGCGCGATGCGACCTTGCCCTGCATCTCGACGAAGGAGTACCAGCGCTTCAGCGACCTGCGCTTGCGGCGGGTCTTCGCGTGGCTCATCTCGAGCTCGCGGTCCTTGGTGATGGGGTGGTGCAGCGTGACGATCGTCGGGATGTTCTTCTCGATCTTCAGGATGTCCCACCCGAGACACTGGTTGTCGTGCACCAGGTCGAAGTCATCGAAGCGGGGCTTCAGAGCGTGGTACGCGCGCTTGCTGAAGGCGAGCGGCTCGCTGAACTGCCCGCGCAGGAACGCGGCGGTCTCCACGATGTCGGGCCATGACTTCCATTCCCAG
>JBEGJV010000051.1:0-9945 GCA_041184385.1 Actinomycetota bacterium | reverse complement strand
CCGACAATGGTCAGCGTGCGGGCCGTGATGTTGGCGGTGCCGGTCGCGGTGGTGTTCCAGGTGTAGTTGGTGGAGTCGGTGCCGGTGACGTTGATGCCGCTCGCGGTGACGGTCTTTCCGTTGGCGACGGTCTTGGTGGCGAATGTCGCGGTGCCGGTGATGCTGATCGAGTCGCCCGAGACGCGGTCGTCGGTGTAGGTGACCGTGGCTGTTGTCAGCCCGTCGTAGGTCTTGTTGGTGGTGGTGATGCCCACCGTGAGCGTGCGGGCCGTGATTGGTGTTCCAGGTGTAGTTGGTGGAGTCGGCGCCGGTGACGTTGATGCTGCTCGCGGTGACGGTCTTTCCGTTGGCGACGGTCTTGGTGGCGAATGTCGCGGTGCCGGTGATGCTGATTGTGTCGCCCGAGACGCGGTTGTCGGTGTAGGTGACCGTGGCGGTTGTCAGTCCGTCGTAGGTCTTGTTGTTCGTGGTGATCCCCACCGCCAGTGACCGCGCGGTGATGGTGGCCGTCGCGGAAGCAGTGGAGTTCGCCGTGTAGTCACCGGCGTCGGCGCCTGACAGTGAGATCCCGGTTGCCGAGATCGTCTTGCCTGCCCCCACCGTCTTCGACGCGAAAGTCGCTGTTCCCGAGACCGTCAGCGAGTCACCCGAGACACGGTTGTCGAGGAACGTCACCGGGGCCGTTGTGTTGCCGTCGTACGTCTTGCCCCCGCCGGACAACGTGACACTGAGGCTGCGCGGGGTGATGGAGGCGGTGGTGGTCGCCGACGTGTTGGGCGAATAGTTCGCCGCGTCGGCCCCGGACAGCGAGATGCCGGTTGCCGTCACGGTCTTGCCCGTGCCGACGTGCTTGTCGCTGAAAGTTGCTGTTCCCGAGACCGTCAACGAATCGCCCGAGATCCGGTCGTCCAGGTACGTGACCGTGGCGGTTGCGAGTCCGTTGTAGGTGCGGTCCGCGGTGGCAATGGTGACGTTCAGCGCCTTCGCCGTGATCGCGGCGGAGGCAGTGGGGGCGCCGGCCACGCTGAGTGAGTAGTTGGGGGCGGCACTTCCCCCCAACGATGCCGACGTCAGCGACACGGTCTTCCCGGCGCCGACCGTCTTCGTGGCGTAGGCGGCAACGGGCGACGCGAGTGAGAGGTTCGCGCTGTCCGCACCCACCACATTGACGAGCGTCAACGTGGATGCGTCCGTGATGGTTGCCGCGACCGTGCTGTCGTACACCCGGGTGGACGGCACGGTCAGCGTGCCACCGACGGTCACCTGCCGGGCCGTGATGTTCGCGGTTGTCGTGGCGCTCGAGGGCATCACGTAGTTCGCCGCATCCGCACCGTTGGCCGAGATCCCTGAGATGTTCACGGTGATTCCCGTGCCGACGCCCGCCTGCGTGAAGTTGGCACCGGACGCTGAGATCGTGCCGAGGACGTCACCCGACACACGAGTGTCCGACGACGCCGTCACGGTGGCGACGGTCGTTGCGTCGTACGGTCGGTTCGTACCCGTGAAAGTGATGCTGAGCGACCTCTGGCTGATGGTGCCCGTCATGGAGGGCTGCGTCACCGAGTAGTTCCCGGCGCTCGAACCACCGAGGCCGTAGGACACGCTCGGCGTGACCGTGAGACCCGTCCCGACGCCCTTCTGCGAGTACGTGTAGGTGGGTGTTCCGGTGACGGAGACGGTGTCACCTGATTCGATGCCCACGAGTGTCGGGGCCCCGGATGCAGTGGCCGTGGTGTTCCCGTCGTAGGTCTTGGAGAACGTGGGAGGGGTGACGATGAGGGGCTTCGCGGTGATGTTCGCGGTTGCGGTCGGGGCGCCCGTCACGCTCAGCGTGTAATTGCCGGCCTGTGCACCCGACAGCGCCGACCCGGGGGACACCGTGACGGTCTTCGCGTTCCCGACGTTCGCGTTGGCGAACACGAGCGTCGGCGTGAACGAGACGTCGTCGCCGTCCAGAATGTCACCGTCGACGATGACCAGGTTATTCGCGTTGATCGTGGCAGCCGTGGAGCGGTCGTAGACCTTGTTCTGGGCAGTGAAGGTGCCGGCAAGCGTGAGGGCGCGGGGCGTGACGGTGAGCGTGATCGTGATCTGGTTGCTCTCGCCGCTCGCGGCCTGGGCATTCACGTACATGGTGTACGTCCCCGCATCGGGTCCGTTGTTCAGCTGGCGCAGGGTCAAGGTTGCATTCGTGTCGGCACCGGCGTTGAAGCTGGCGGCGATTGTGGCGGGCACGTTCGACGTCGTCCATGTCACCGGACCCGTCGCGCCCTGCAGGTCAGCGCTCAGGTCGAACGTCGTGTAGTCCCAGATGCCGTACGAGAGAACAGCAGTGGTGTTCGTCTGGTTGAGGATCGCGAGACCGTAGATGGCGCCCGCGCCGGCCGCGATGAAGCCGACCATCAGCAACAGACCTGCGACGAGCCGTTTGCGGATGCGCATCATGGAGCGACCGTGCCCCCTGCGCCCCACCAGGGCGTGGCCACGACACCTAGTAATAGGTGACCCCCGTTCATCACTTCACGCTATCCCTCGGCCGGTCCAGCTGAACAGGGGCCGGAGCCGATTTGACCTGTTCCCAGCTGTCATTTCGCCAGTCGATGTTGCTGATTTGGGCAAATGGGTCGCAGACCGTCCTATGGTCTGGGAATGAGCACCGAAACCATGCACGTCGCCGAAATCTGGCGGTACCCGGTCAAGTCCATGGTGGGAGGCACGGTGTCGCAGGCGGAACTGACGACTCTCGGCATCGCGGGGGACCGCCACTGGGCCGTGCGGTCGCGCGAAATCGGCGGTATCCGTGGCGCGAAGAAACTCGGCAGTCTCATGCTGTTCGCGGCCGAATTCGCGGGCGGCACGCGTGTGATGATCACGCTGCCCGACGGCTCCAAGGTGCACAGTGATGACGCCGATGTCGACGCACGCATCTCAGCGGCGCTCGGCCACGATGTGACGCTCGAGAGTCTCCCGGCTGACAACAACCTCGAACACTTCCGGCGCGGCCCGTCATCAGTTGACGACCCGATGACTGAATTGCGCGCGGTGTTCGGCCGCGAACCAGACGAACCGCTTCCCGACTTCTCCGCGTTCCCGCCCGAGGTGGTGGAGTTCGAGTCACCGCCGGGCACGCACTACGACTGCTGGCCGTTGATGGTCATGACGACGTCCGCGCTTCGGGCACTCGCGGATGCGCTGCCCGGGACCAATGTCGATGTGCGACGCTTCCGGCCGAGTCTCGTGGTCGACACCGACCTTGCGGGCGCCGAAGGCCACCCGGAGTTTTCCTGGACCGGCCGCACGGCGTCCATCGGCAACGGCGGCGCACGAGTGGAGTTCCTGAAGCCGTGCCCGCGCTGCGTGATGACCACACGTGAGGTGCACGGCGGCATCCCCTCTGACAAGGCGGTGCTGCGCCACATCGTGCGGGATCTCGACCAGAACCTTGGTGTGTACGCGCGCATCACCAGTCCCGGTGTCATCCGGGCAGGTGACGAACTGCGTTTTGATTCGTGACTGAGCGGCCTGTGGTCACTGGTTGCCTAGTCTGAATCCTGATGGGACTGTTCGACGGCATCGCGCGCCGCAAGGCACAGAAGCAGTACGACCGCGCGATGGTCATCCACAACGGTGACCTTGCCGACTGGGAGGACGCCGACGAGCGCATCGACCGGATGATCGAGATCGTGCGGGACTGCGTGAACGGCAAGGTGGCTGAGCAGTTCGTCGACCGCAACAGCTACGGCTTCATGCTGGAGAACGACGAGTTCCCGGTGGCGTTCATCACGGGCACGGGCCTTCTGACCGTTGTGCGCGGTCCCGGTAGATACGAGGGTGGCTACGGCGGCGTCTCGTTCCCCATCTTCGGTCGGGTGCGCGGGCACATGGGCGGCCAGCGGGGGACGTACGTGCAGGGGACCGAGTCGATGAAATACACCGATTCGGGCGAGACGATGATCACCAACGTGCGCGTGATGTTCCGCGGGGACGTGCGCACCGAAGAGTGGAAATTTTCCAAGATGATGGGAATGGAGCACTCGCCTGACGGGATCACCACGATCTCCATGAGCACGAAGTCGAAGCCCGCAGCGATCGGCTACGGCAACGACAACGGCGCGGCAGCAGAGGTGCAGTTCCGCTTCGAGATTGCCGCCGCACTCGCGCGAGACACGCTGCCCAGGTTTCTCGGCCAACTCGAGGCCGAGAAGGCGCATCACCAGGGAGGCAAACCGGTCCCGCCGGTCGCGCCTGCCTGACGAATTGCCCCCGCGCGCGTCGGCACTGCTTTGTAGCGTGGAGTCATGCGTATCGGCGTGCTCACTGGCGGCGGGGATTGCCCCGGCCTGAACGCCGTCATCCGCGCGGTCGTGCGCAAGGGGTCGGTCGATTTTGACGACGAGTTCATCGGCTTCCTCGATGCATGGGACGGTGTTCTCGACAAGCGCTTCATCGAACTGACCGTCGGCACCATGCGCGGCATGCTCCCGCGTGGCGGCACCATCATCGGCACGCGGCGCGGCAGCCCGTTCGACCACGACGACGGACCACAACGTGTCCGCGACGTCTGCGACGAGCTCGGGCTCGACGGATTCGTCGTGATCGGCGGCAACGGGTCCCTCTCGGTCGCTGCCAAGCTTCACGAGCAGATCGGTCTTCCCGTTGTCGGCGTGCCGAAGACCATCGACAACGACGTCATCGGCACCGACATCTGTTTCGGGTTCAGCACGGCGGTGCAGATCGCGACAGATGCGATTGACCGCCTGCACACGACGGCAGAGAGCCATGACCGCGTGATTGTTGTCGAGGTGATGGGCCGTGACACCGGGTGGATCGCCACGCACGCGGGCATCGCCGGCGGCGCGACCGCGATCCTCATTCCCGAGCGTCCGTTCAACATCGACGACGTCGCCGAGGTGGTCACGCGCCGCCACTCACGCGGTCGGTACGCGTCCATCGTCGTTGTGGCAGAGGGGGCACAGCCCGTCCCCGGGACGATGCCGATGCCCGATTACACACTCGACCCTTTCGGGCGCCCGCGTCTCGGCGGAATATCGAGCGTGGTGGCCACGGCGCTTGCGGACCGCACCGGTTTCGAGACGCGTGTCGTGCAGATCGGCCACGTGCAGCGCGGCGGAACGCCGAGTGCGTTCGACCGTGTGCTGTGCACACGTCTCGGCGTCGCGGCCACTCAGACCCTGCACGACGGCGTGTTCGGCCAGATGGTGGCGGTGCGCAACGACGACATCGTGCGCACCCCGCTGACGGGCGTGCTCGGCCAGACCCGGTACGTGGACCTCGACCTCTACGACAACGTCGCCAGCGTCTTCTTCGGCTGAGCAGTTCCCCGCCCGGTCAAGGCCGGCCAGGGAACGAACCGGTCACTTCTTCTTGGCGGCCTTTCGTGCCTTGCGCGCCTCGCGCTTGGCCGCCTGTTCGGCCTCGTCCTTCACCAGGAGCGCACCGCCCACCGGCTCGCCCTTCGGGGCGAAGCGGTCATCCGTCGCGACAAGTTCGCGGAAGCCCTTCAACGAGCGCGAGTACTGGATGACCATCAGCAGGACGGCATCGGCGCCGAACTTCTCGGTCACCTCGGGGAGCAGTTCGCGCAGTTCGTCGACCGTGGGGTCTTCGCTGGAGTCACCGAGTTTCTCGATCGAGTACTGCGTGCACGGCTCGGCAAGGATGATGCCCGTGTCGTGTGCGACGCGGCGCCTTGTGTAGCCGTCGCGCACACGCTCACCGAGTGTGGCCGTGTCGTCGTACGCACCTTCGGGAAGACCCACGAGTTGGGCGAATGCATCGCGAAGCTCCTCGTCGAGAGCGGCAGCGAGGGCGCCTAGCGTGTCGTTGCTCATGTCCCCGAGAGCCGTGTTGTAGCGACGGTCGAGCAGGAAGCGGTCTTTGTCTTCGTTCATGGGGGCCTGTCCGTGATGGGCGGTGAATGTGCGTGTCACACGCTATTCGGCGGGGGCCTTTGATAGTGAATCCCCGGCGTCGGGGAACGGCCAGAGCGCCGTCACGGCGTCAGCACGGCCTGCAGTTCGCGCACCGTGACGGGGGTCGTGACGGTGGTGCGCGCATGCGGGAGCGGAAAGGACAACCCGAAGTTCGACTTCACCCGCAGGTTCCATTCGACGGCGGTGTGGGCGACGAATCGTTTGTTCGGTTCGTCATCTGACGCGTGCCGGTAGGTGTACATGCAGTCGCTGACGGCTGCGTCACCGATTGACGCCGTCCATGCGTCACCCGGGCCGTCGCACCACGCAGCATCGTCCTTGTTGCCGGGGTCGAAACGCAGTCGTGATGGTGTCGCAGTGACCGTCACGGAGATCACGCCGACCGGCGTCGTGATGTAGGCCGTGACGGAGATCGGTTTCCACATGGCGCGCGGCACCCAGAACCATGTCCCCACGTTCACCACCAGACGGTCACGTGCCGGCGCGGTGCGGAACACGAGACTCTTCAGCTTGTCCGCGGCGGTGGAGGACACGTGGTCGACGAGCCGCGTCTTCGTGGAGTCCTTGATCCACTGGTACCAACTGTCGCGGTTGTCGGGGCAGGTCCGTTGGTACAGGGTCTCCTTCACCCCCGCAACGGTGCGTGTGACGGGGCGTTCTGTCGTCCCCGCGACCGGATCGACGCCGGTGACAACAGCCCATGAACACCGTGCGTCGGCGGTGCGCGGGACGCCGTCAGAGACGCGCGCGTTGATGGTGTCGTCGTCAGCCCAACCGTCACCATCAACGCCCGGGAGACGACGTTGGACGGCCATCTCGACCGTGGTCGCCCGGGCGGTCGTCCGCGGGGCAAGCGCGACGCTCGCCGTTGAAGCGGGAACGGCGCACACGAGGACCGCGGTGACGAGTGCGCCGCGCGAACGCCTCGGGTTGGGGGTTGCCGACGGGAACATTCGGGTCGTCCTTCCTGTTGGACATGGGCTATGGGTGAACGGATGACCATGTGTGCCGGGGCCCGCACGGGGCGGGAATCGTGACGGATTTCCGGCCCCCTGTGTCATCAGGCCCGATGCAGCAAGTGGATGCCCGTGCATTTGTGCAAATGGCTCCCGATAGCATGGCTAGACCCCAAATTCGGACCGCCACAAGCCCGGAACAACGAGGAACATGACCGAACAGCACCCCGAGTTCGCAGAGGAACAGGCCTTCATCGACCACGCGTACGTGTGCCTGGAGGAGAGCCGCACCGACGCGCTGAAGATGCGCGAACTCACCACCACGGGTCCCGGCGGCACGTTCCAGGCACGCTTCGAGCGCAACGCGGTCGACGAGCAACTTGTCGGTCGTCTGGAGAAGCTCGA
Source organism: Actinomycetota bacterium (assembly GCA_041184385.1). Taxonomy (GTDB): domain Bacteria; phylum Actinomycetota; class Acidimicrobiia; order Acidimicrobiales; family Ilumatobacteraceae; genus UBA2093. The sequence continues at coordinate 2,630 of JBEGJV010000051.1, read as the reverse complement.
ACTGGGAGATTCGGCGCTCGTGTTCGGCCGCATCGACCGTCTGGCACTGGACGAGCACGGCGAGCCGACCGAGGGCATCGAGGGTTTCCACATCGGTCGCCTCGCTGTCAGCGACAAGAACCGCGAGCCCGTCGTCATCGACTGGCGTGCCCCCGTTGCCGAGCCGTTCTACCGTGCCACCGGCCGCGACCCGATGGGTCTCGCGCGCCGCCGTCACTTCATCGTGCAGGGTCGCCAGTTGCAGGGCATCGAGGACGAGTTGTTCGGTGAGGGACACCTCGGCGTCGGCCACGACGAGGGTCTCGGCGGTGACGACCCGCGCGCCGGTCTTCGCGGTTACTCCACGTTGCTGTCGGCGCTCGAGCGCAGCCGTTCCGGGCAGCTAGGCGACATCGTCGCCACGATCCAGTCCGAGCAGGACGAGATCATTCGCTCGCCACAGGCGGGCGTTCTGGTCGTGCAGGGAGGTCCCGGCACCGGCAAGACGGTTGTCGCGCTGCACCGCGCTGCCTACCTGCTCTACACGCACCGTTTCCCGCTGGAGGACCAGGGCGTGCTCGTCATCGGTCCGAACCGCGTGTTCCTGCGCTACATCGAGCGCGTGCTGCCGTCACTCGGCGAGGCCGGCGTCGAGCAGGTGATCCTCGCCGATCTCGTTCCGGGATGCGGCTTCGGCGGAGTCGATTCGCGCGATGCCGCGCGGGTGAAGGGCCTGAAGAAGATGGCAAAGGTCATCGACAAGGCCGTCGCCGACCGCCAGCGCCCGTTGAAGGAGGACGTCGTCTTCCCGTACCGCACGGGTTACGTGCGACTGCGCGCGGAGGCGTCACGCGACATCGTGAAGGCGGCACGCCGTCGCTTCCACCGACACAACCAGGCGCGTCGCTTCGTGGAGAGCGAGATCTGGAACGCAATCGCTGCGACGTGGCGCGGCGGCGATGCCGACCCGGACGACGTGCGCGAGCAGTTGCGCGGCACCGCCGAGTACCGCATGCTCATCGAGCGCATGTGGCCGGTGCTGACGCCGGCTCAGCTGCTGCACGACCTCTTCGGCAGCAAGGCACTGTTGAAGCTGGCAGCCGAGGGCACCCTGAAGGACGAGGAGTACCTTGCGCTGCACCGCGCGCGCAACGAGAACCTCGACGACGTGAAATGGACGACCGCCGACGCACCGTTGCTCGACGAGGCACGTTTCGTGCTCGGGCCGAGGTTGAACAAGCTCGGCAAGATCGACGAGAAGGACGAGATCCGCACGTACGGTCACATCGTGATCGACGAGGTGCAGGACCTCACGCCGATGGCCCTGCGCATGGTCACGCGCCGTTCGCTGAACGGGTCGATGACCGTTGTCGGGGACATCGCACAGGCCACCGGTCCGCATGCACCGAACAGTTGGGACGACGTGCTCGCGCACCTTCCGACGCGGAAGGACCCGCGCGTCGTCGGCCTCTCCGTGGGCTACCGCATCCCCTCGGCGATCATGGAGATCGCCGACAGGGTGATGCACGTGGCGACACCCGGGCTCCGCTCGCCGAAGAGCGTGCGCGAGGGAGATGCACCGCCCGTCATCACGCGTGTCAGCGTCACCGACGTCGTGCGCGAGACGGTGTCAAACGCGATCACCATCAGCAACGCACCGGGCGCCGGCCGTCTGGCGGTGATCTGCCCCGACGACATGGTCGACGCGATTGCCGCGGAGTTCGACGCGCGCGGCACCTCGTACGGCAGGGCACAGGCCGCCGGACTCGACAACGACATCTCCATCGTCCCCGCGACACTGGTCAAGGGTCTCGAGATCGACGAGAGCCTGGTGGTGGAGCCGTCGCGCATCGTGGAACTCGACCCGCAGGGCTTGCGCCTTCTCTACGTGGCGCTCACCCGTTCGACGCGTTCGCTGACTGTCGTGCACGGGCTCGACCTGCCCGCAGCGATGGGGTGAAACTGCGTTGAGTCCCCGCACCGGGCTGTATCGTGAGGATCAATGACGAACAGTCATCGTCTCCCTCGGTTGGTACTCGTCACTGCGCTGGTGGCGGCCTTCTGTGCGCCGTTGGTGGGCGGCAGCGTCGTCCACGCAGCTGCATGCGCGCCCGTGCAGACGAGTGCAGGCACTGACGTTGTCCTGAAATTCACCAACACCACGTCGTGCACCTGGACGGTGCCGGCAGGCGTCACGTCAGTGCGCGTTCTGCTCATCGGTGGCGGCGGAGGGGGAGGTCACGACATCGGCGGTGGCGGCGGTGCCGGCGGTTTCCGCGAGGTCACCAACGCAGTGACGTCCCCCGGGGAGGTCGTCGCGATCGTCGCGGGCACGGGTGGTGCAGGCGACACCTCACAGGGCGTGCCGTGCGTCGGTTACAACGGAACGTCCTCGTCGATCGGATTGGCTTCCGGCACCCTCACCGCCATCGGCGGCGGCGGCGGTGGCGGTCAGGACGGTGGCGGTGCATGCTCCACCGACGGTGTCGCCGGTGCATCCGGTGGTGGCGGCGGTGTCGGTCTGTCGTGGCCGAAGGTCGGTGGTGCCGGCACCTACGCAACCGACGGTGACGCAACGACGTTCGGGAACGCAGGGGGCAACACCCCGACGAGCGGCGGTTACTACGCCGGTGGTGGCGGCGGTGGTGCCG
>JBEGJV010000050.1:0-9841 GCA_041184385.1 Actinomycetota bacterium | reverse complement strand
GCCGTAGAACCGCTCGAACCCGAGTCCCGTCGGCCATCGATCGAACGGACCGGTGAGCGACTGCTCGTGGGCCGGCGTGACGTGCCACTTGCCGAACGCGCCGGTGGAGTACCCGTACTGCTTCAGGATCTCTGCGACCGTGGCCGCCTCCTTCGGGATGATGCAGTCGTAGCCGGGGAACCCGCTCGCACCCTCGGGGATGTTGCCCATGTGCACCGCGTGGTGATTGCGGCCTGTCAGCATCGCCGCGCGCGTCGGTGAGCAGAGCGCCGTGGTGTGGAACTGGTTGAAGCGCAGGCCGTTCGCGGCCACGCGGTCGAGAGCCGGCGTGGGCACGGGGCCACCGAACGTGCTGCACGTGCCGAACCCCACGTCGTCGAGGAGGATGAGCACGATGTTCGGCGCGTCGGCACCGGGCAACGGGATCGATGGCCGCGACGGCACGGAGTCATCGACCAACCGGCCGAGAGTGCCGGCGAACGTTTCGGTGGCGAACGGGAGTGCGGGACCTGTGGGCGTGCTCATCGGTCTCCCCTACGCCGGCAGCGTCGCGTGGTCCAGACAACGGCGGACCGCGTCGACGGCGGCGGCATCGCCCGTCACCGTGATGTCGGCGTCGGACCACTTCACCTTGCCGGACAGCACCGACACGAACGTGGCGCGCGTCATGGACGCCGTTCCGTCGGCTCCCTGACCGTCGGTGGGCACGGCGACACAGTTGCGCAGGCGCAGCCCGGCCGCCTCACCGTCCACCACGATGCAGACGTGGGCGGAGAGCCCCTCCGCCTTCACCGGGTCGAGCAGCACGCGGAGCGTGTGCACGAGGTCGGTCGACGCCGCGTGCGCGATTGCCTTCGCGCCGAACGAGTGCACCATGAACCGGTCCATCGGCATCTGTCCGTCGAGGTGGCGCGCGCGGGTGATTGCCCAGTTGCGGATGTTCGCCGCGGGCGTGCGCTCTGCAACGAGTCTCAGACCGCGTGCGAGGAGCAGGCGGTCCGCCTCCGTGCAGCCCTCTGACCGCACGAGCCACGTGGCAAGCTCCAAGCCCCAGCGGATCTCGTCGTTGTCGAGTGCCTCGGCGGCCTGGCGCGCGACCTCGACGCGGCCGCCGAACCCGGCGACCAGCTTCGCGAAGCGCACACCCGGCTCCAGCGGGAACAGCTTCGACTCCTCGCCGTCGAACCAGCCGCGCAGGCCGGTGTAGATCTGGCGCAGGTGGTGCTCGGTCACGCCGTAGCGCTCGCTCGTCAGGTAGTCCTGGTCGTACAGCGCGGGCAGGGTCACGCGTGAAGACAGCTCGTCCATCGTCCAGCCCTTGTTGATTCCGCGCACGGCCTGGTCCCACATGAACTGGATCGAGTCGCGGTACCGCTCGGACTTCTCGCAGATGTCGTCGCGCCCGGACAGCGGCGGGCCGTGCGTGGCGATCAGGTGCTCGGGCGCCCAGGCGATGATGTTCTCGATGCCGGGGATGAGCACACGCGGGTCGCGGTACTCCTCACCGCGGATGGCGAACACGTTGAACAGCAACGGCCACACCGTGTTGTGCACGCACACGCCGGTCCCGGGGAAGAAGAAGTTCACCGAGTCGTCGCTGTCGCTCGGCGACCACCGCATCAGCACACGCGCGCCGGCGATCGTCATCTCCCCCTCGTCCACGAGTTCGTGGTTCACGGGGATGTACCCGGGCGTGGCCGGTGCGTGCGCCGGGTTGCGGTAGGAAAAGCCGAGACCGACGTTCACCAGGCCGTCTGGGCCGTCGGGCGGCATCACGATGGCGAACTGCTCCACCAGGCCACGGCCGTACGCGGGGGCAATCTCCCCGGAGGTGCGCGCCTTGTTCAGGGCGATCCTGCGGTGGCCGTAGATGGGCAACGGCGACACGTGGTTACCCTCGTCGAGCACCGCCTGCGTGCCCTCGATGTAGTGGAAGTGGGTGTAGACCACGGCCGCGATCCGTCGGTCGGTGTGCTTGCGGAGCTCCGCGAGGGCGATCGCCATCTCCTGCACCGACTCGCCGGTGTCGAAGGCGATGATTCCGTCGGGAGCATCAATGAATGTCTGGTTCGACAGCCCGTTGCCCACGAAGCACCACGCACCAGGCCGGACCTCGTAGAAGTTACGGGCGATGACCTGGTTCTGGGCGAGGTGGTCGCGATGCACCCTGGCGCCGTTCGGCGCCTGCACCACGTTCACCGATGTGTTGTCGAAACTCCGCGTCATTGCCCGCCCTTTCAGCAGGTCAATAGTGACACAATCGGGTTGTGGAACAACCTGCGAGAGCACCCATCGGCGGCGTGTTCGGTGGGGGCGGCATGTTCGGCATCGGGTACGCCATGGGAGTCATCCACGGACTTGCCGAAAAAGGAGTCACCTTCGTCGGCGCACCGCTTCTCGGCACGTCTGCCGGTTCGTGGGCTGCTGCCGCCGTCGCACTTGACGTGGACGTCCAGGACCTCTTCGCGCTGACCGTTCCGTCGTTCCCGAACCCCAGGCCCGGTGTGCTCGCGGCTGCGGCACGCGAGTTGTTCGGCGAGCGCACCAGCCCGTTCGTGAAGGTGTGCGCGTGCTCCCTCCCGCGGCTGCGGCGTACGGTCTTCGACGGGGCGCTCCATCCGATCGCCGATCTCATCGCTGCATCGTCAGCCGTTCCCGGCCTGCTCGCGCCGCACACGATCGACGGCGTGAAGTACGTCGACGGCGGCGTGCGCTCGGGGACCAGCGTCGACTTCGGGCCCGACGCGGATCATCTGCACGTGATCGCACCGCTCGCCGGCGCGATGTGGGGCCCGTTCCGTCGATTCGTCGACCGCGGCATGCACAACGAGATCACCCGGTGGAAGGAACGCACGAACGGCACCGTCACGCTGTTCACCCCGGTGAAGGTCGCGGCCGACATCGCGCAGAACCCGCGGCACCTGTTCGACAAGAGCCGTGCGCTGGAGGCCTACTACTGCGGCATCGACCAGGCAAGGTCCGGCGGCGATCCCGTCTGAGCGGCCGGCGCGGCGATGGATTCCCGTCGCCGCCCGAAGTACCCTGCCCGCCATGGCTGAACTGCGCGTCGCGAACTCGGAGACATGGACTCACTCATCAACCGCGAACGGTGAGCGCTACCGGGTCACGCTGACCACACCGATGCTCCCCACGAAGGACCCCGTGCCGCTGCTCGTCGTCCTCGACGGTGACACGATGATCCTCACCGCAACCGAGGTGGCACGTTCGATCTCGGTCTCCACGATGGGCGCGCTCGGGCCGGTCGCAATGGTCGGCATCATGGCTGATGAACCGCTCGGGCTCGAGTACATAGGGGCGCGGTTCCGCGACTTCACGCCGGTGGAATGGACCCTGCACGGCCCGTTCGGGAACGACAACGCGATGGTCAGCAAGGGAATGGGCGGCGCGGCGTCGTTCGTCGCCACGATCGTCGACGAGATCATCCCCCAGGTGCGCGGTCGGGTCACCGTCGACGAATCGCGTGTGGGCATCTGCGGCTGGTCGCTCTCGGGGCTCTGTGCCGCATGGGCATGGCGCGAACGACCCGACGTGTTCGCCGACCTCGTGGCGATCAGCCCGTCACTGTGGTGGAGCGACGCGTCCATGGTGCGCGAACCACTCCCCGCACGACCGGCCGGCCACCGCGCCGTCATCACCGCCGGCGAGCACGAGGAGGGAGACCTGTCGCTCGTGTGGCCGCAACTGTTCGCGAACGGCCCGCAGCGGGAGATGGCCGCGATGGTCCGCAATGCGGTCGCATTCGGGGAGATGACGCGCGCCGCGGGTGCCGACACACTGTGTGCGGTCCTTCCGGGTGAGCACCACATCACCCTCGCGCCGGCCAGCCTGACACGCGCCCTCGTCCATCTCTACGGCAAGTAGCCGCGCAGACACCCGCACGCGGAACGGCCCGGGGTCTCCCCCGGGCCGTTCGTTGTTCTTGCTGCCGCAGCAGCGTTCAGGGGTTGGTCAGCTGCAACCGCTGGTGGAACCGCAGCTGGGGCACGCGTGGCAGGAGCCTGCGCGCTGCATCTGCACGCCGCACATCATGCACATCGGTGCGTCGCTGTGCTGGCGGGCGATGCCCTGCGGTGCCGAGTGGTCGCTGATCGGTGCCTTCGGCGCGGTGCCGAACTCGATCGACTGGGCCAGTTCGCCCGCCGTCGGGATCGTCTTCGGGTCGATCTGGATGTCGTTGCCGTTCGTGGTCTCCACGACCGACTCCTCGACACCCGGGAGCGTCGGCTGGATGCGCTCGTCCCGGCTGAAGATGCCGAGCTCTGCGCGCTCGTCGTACGACATGTACTCGAGTGCGAGACGACGGAACAGGTAGTCCATGATCGAGTTCGCGATGCGGATGTCCGGGTCGTCGGTCATGCCGGCCGGCTCGAAGCGCATGTTCGTGAATGCCTCCACGAACGCACGCAGCGGCACGCCGTACTGCAGACCGTACGAGATGGACTTGGCGAACGCGTCCATGATGCCCGACAGGGTGGAACCCTGCTTCGACACCGTCAGGAACATCTCACCGGGGCGGCCGTCCTCGTACTCGCCGATGTTCGCGAAGCCCTTGCAGTCCGCCACGCGGAACTCGAAGGTGCGGCCACGGCGCGAGCGCGGCAGCTTCTGGCGCACCGGCTGGGTGATGATCTTCTCGACGACGCGCTCGACCACCTGGGTGGCGGTTGCGGCGGCATCGGACGAGGCTGACGAATCGGCCTTGTCGTCGTCCTTCTTCACCGTGCTGAGGGGCTGGCCCACCTTGCAGTTGTCGCGGTAGATGGCGACAGCCTTGATGCCCAGTTCCCACGACAGCTGGTGGAGCTTCTCGACGTCCTCGATGGTGGCCTCTTCGGGCATGTTCACCGTCTTCGAGATGGCACCCGAGATGAACGGCTGCACCGCACCCATCATGCGCACGTGACCCTCGTAGTGGATGGTGTTGTCACCCATGGAGCACGCGAACACGTTGATGTGGCTGGACTCGAGGTGCGGCGCACCGAGGATCGACTTGTTCTCGTCGATGTACTTGATGATGTCGTCCACCTGCTGGGCGTTGTAACCGAGACGGCGCAGCGCGCGCGGGATCGTCTGGTTGACGATGCTCATGGAGCCGCCGCCGACCAGCTTCTTGAACTTCACGAGACCGAGGTCGGGCTCGATGCCCGTGGTGTCGCAGTCCATCATGAGGCCGATGGTGCCGGTGGGGGCGAGAACCGATGCCTGCGCGTTGCGCACGCCGTACTCCTCGCCGTCACGCACTGCTGCGTCCCAGCTCTCCTGGCCCGCGACGAGCAGGTCGTTCTGGATGAAGTCCTTGTTCGCGATCTTCGCGTGCTCGTCACGGTGCATGCGCAGGACGTTCAGCATGTACTTCTCGTTCTCGGCGAAGCCGGAGAACGGTCCCATGCGGCTGGCGGTGCGTGCGCTGGTGGCGTACGCGTGGCCGGTCATGAGCGACGTGAGGGCTGCTGCCCATGCGCGACCCTCTTCGGAGTCGTACGCCAGGCCGAGTGCCATCAGCAGCGCACCGAGGTTCGCGTAGCCGATGCCGAGCTGGCGGAACTTGCGGCTGTTCTCACCGATCGGCTCGGTCGGGTAGTCGGCACGGCCGACCAGGATCTCCTGTGCGGTGAACATGACCTCGACGACGTGGCGGTAGGCCTCGACGTCGAAGCGGTCGTTGTCATCGAGGAACTTCAGCAGGTTCAGCGACGCGAGGTTGCACGCCGAGTTGTCGATGTGCATGTACTCCGAGCACGGGTTCGAACCGTTGATGCGGCCCGACGCGTGGGCGGTGTGCCACTTGTTGATGGTGGTGTCGAACTGCAGGCCCGGGTCGGCGCACTCCCACGAGGCGGTGGCGATCTGGCGCCACAGGTCGCGTGCCTTGACCGTCTTCACGGTGTGGCCGTCGGTGACTGCCTTCAGGTTCCAGTCGCGGTCCTCCACGACGGCCTGCATGAACTCGTCGGTGACGCGCACCGAGTTGTTGGCGTTCTGGTACTGGATGCTGAACGAGTCCGCACCGTCGAGGTCCATGTCGAAGCCGGCGTCACGCAGCACGCGCGCCTTGCGCTCTTCCTTGACCTTGCACCAGATGAACTCCTCGATGTCCGGGTGGTCGGCGTTGAGGATGACCATCTTCGCGGCGCGACGGGTCTTGCCACCCGACTTGATGGTGCCGGCCGATGCGTCGGCGCCGCGCATGAACGAGACCGGGCCGGAGGCCGTGCCGCCACCCTCGAGGCCTTCCATGCTGGAGCGGATCTTCGACAGGTTGATGCCCGAGCCGGAACCACCCTTGAAGATCACGCCTTCCTCGCGGTACCAGTTGAGAATTGCCGACATCTTGTCCTCGACGGCGAGGATGAAGCACGCGCTCGCCTGCTGCGGCACACCCTTCACGCCGATGTTGAACCACACCGGGCTGTTGAACGCCGCGCGCTGGGTGACGAGGACGAACTTCAGCTCGTTGCGGAAGGCCTCGGCCTCCTCGTTGTCGACGAAGTAGCCACCCTCGATGCCCCATGTGGCGATCGTGTCGGCGACGCGGTCGATGACCTGGCGCATGCTGCTCTCGCGCTCGGGCGTGCCAGGCGTGCCGCGGAAGTACTTCTGGGCGACGATGTTCGTGGAGTTCAGCGACCACGAGACGGGGAACTCGACGCCGAGCTGCTCGAACGCGACGGAGCCGTCCTTCCAGTTCGTGATGCGCGAGTCGCGCTTCTCCCATGCCACCTCGTCGTACGGGTGCACACCGGGCGTGGTGAAGAACCGGCCGATGCCGATGGAGAGACGATCCGGTGCGAGAGACATGGTTTCCTTCTTTGCGTTTTGTAAATGTTGGGCGTGTTTTGGAGGTCGCTGCGGTCGGCGGAGTGAAAGTCCGACAACCACTACATGTTGTAGGTGACCCTCCCCCTTTGCAGTGTCCCCTACAAGTGGTTGGATGATTACAGCAGAGTAATTACACCCGTGTCAACGATTGTCGGGGGTTCCCCCCGAATTTCTTTTCCGTAGAGCGGCGGTGGCCCAGGTCGCAGGTTCAGGACCGCCCAGTCCCAGGATCGGCCTCTCGACCTCCCGACTGCCGCGCCCCGGAACCACCCCCGACTACGGCGCGCAACCTACGGGCAAATGGCTGTGAATTGGAAGTGGACAACCATGTGAATTGCAGGATTCTTTTGGGGATTCCCCGTGATTTTCCGTGGATTCGGCTGTGGCTTTCCTGTGGGAAAACGGCCCCTGGTTGTGGAGAAAACCCGACCGCCCGTCCCGGCCTCAGACGGGGACGACGGTCACCGGGATTGCGTTCAGGGCGGCGTTGCCCGACAGGGGGTCGAGGACCTTGTCATCGGTGAGGACGTTCGAGTTCACGCCCGCCTTCTCGGCGGCCACGGCAAGCTTCGTCCCGGGCACGTTGTGGCCCCACCCGTGGGGAAGGCTCACCACCCCCGGCCGCACTGCGTCGGTCACTTCCACGGGGACATCGAGGGTCCCGACGCGGCTCGTGACGCGCGCACTGGTGCCGTGAGAGATGCCGAGACGGGCCGCGTCATCCGGGTGAACGTGCAGCGTGCAGCTCAACGATCCCTTCGTGAGCACCTTCATGTTGTGCATCCAGGAGTTGTTCGACTTCAGTTCGCGCCGACCGACGAGAAGAAGACCATCGGACTCCATCTCCGCCTTCTTCGCCACAAGTCGCTGCAGTTCGTCGAGGAACAACTGCGGCGCGAGCTCGATCATCCCGCTCGGCGTGCGCAGGGCCTCGGGCAACCGCGGCTCGAGTGCGCCGAGATCGACACCGTGGGGGTTGTCGAGAAGCTTCTGCAGGCTGAGACCGTCCGGGTTCGCACCGAAGCCGGCGCCGTACGGACCGGTCTGCAGCATCAGGTCGAGCTGACGTGCCGGGCCGCTGCGACCGTTCGCGCTGAGCAGTTCGAAGATCTCGTCCGCATCACGACCGTGCACCGGTGAACCCGTCGTCGCAACGGCGGCACCCACCGACTGACGAAGGATCGCGTCATCGATCTCCTCGGCCGTCACGTGGGCACCGAGCCCCTGCAGGATGCCGCCGAGTTTCGCGAGGATCTGCCACTCGTCGGGCTGGTCCGCAGGAAGGTCGAGCACGCGGTCGCTGAAATTCGCGACGTTGCGAATCGCGTACGTGTAGAGCGACACGTCGTAGTGCTCCTTCTGAAGCGCAGACGGTGGCGGCAGGATCACGTCGGCGTGACGCGACGTCTCGTTCAGGTAGATGTCGACCGACACCATGAAGTCGAGCTCCGCGAGCGCGGCGTCGAGTTGCTTCGAGTGCGGCGTGGAGAGCACGGGGTTGCCCGACAGGCAGACGAATGCCCTCACCTGCCCCTCACCCGGGGTCGTGATCTCCTCGGCAAGGATCGCGACGGGATACTCCCCCATCGCCTCGGGCTTCTTGCTGACCCGGCTGTGCCCACGGCCGATCGTGAATCCCTTGCCTTTTCCGCCCTGCCCGCGCGTGGTGGCACCACCGACGGCGGGCATCGTGAACATCGCACCGCCGCGACTGTCGATGTTGCCGGTGATCACGTTGAGAGCGTCCACGAGCCAGGCGTTCAGCGTGCCGAACTCCACCGCGTTCACGCCGATGCGACCGTAGATTGCTGCGCTCGGCGCGGCCGCGATCTCACGTGCGAGCGTGCGGATGACGTGTGCATCCACACCGGTTGCCTTCGCGACCGCCTCGGGAGTCAGTTCCGCGACGGCGTCGCGCAGTTCGTCGAGCCCGTTCGTCATCTTCGCGATGCGCGGCTCGAGCGACACGAGACCCTCGGCGAACATCACGTTCGCGACGGCGGCGAGCAGCAGACCGTCGGTTCCGGGGCGGATCGCTATCCACTGGTCACTGTTCTCCGCGGTCTTCGTGCGGCGCGGGTCGATGGTCACGACCTTGCCGCCGCGTGCACGCAGCGCCTCGAGACGGTCGGGGAAACCTGGTGCGGTGCACAGACTGCCGTTCGACGCGTACGGGTTCGCACCGAGCATGACGAGATAATCGGTGTGGTCAATGTCGGGAACCGGGATGCTCTGCGCCGTGCCGAACATGTACCCGCCAGCGACGTGCTTCGGGATCTGGTCGACGGTGGAGGCACTGAACTTGTTGTGCGAACCGGCCGAGCGGTAGACCACACCGTTGTAGAGCATCGACCCGAGGTTGTGCGCGCCGGGGTTGCCGCCGTAGGTGGCGATCGCCTGTCGACCGTGCTTCTCGATGACCCGCGCGAAACCGTCGGCCACCGTCTGCCATGCCTCGTCCCACGAGACCTCGACATGGACGCCGTTCTTCTTCACGAGAGGCGCGCGCAGACGGTCGGGGTCCTCGTGCAACTGCTTCAGCGTGCTGCCCTTCGGGCAGATGAAGCCGTGACTGAAGACGTCGTCACGGTCGCCGCGGATGCGGACGATCTGTTCCTGCGGCCCCACGGTGATCTCGAGCCCACAGGTGGCCTCGCACAGCGGGCAGGTGCGGAAGACGGTGCGGTTCTGTTCCCCTGACATGCCCACAACCCTGCCACGCCGGACGCCGTGGTCCGCGTTCGTACACTGCTTCTGTGCAGCGCTTTGGCCCCATGGCCCCGGGAACCGAGATCGACGCGCTGGGATTCGCCACCCGCGACCGCGCGCCGCAGTCCCGGCCGCACGTGGAGATCTGCATGATCACCACCCCGGACGGTGCAACGTCGCTGAACAACACATCGGGGCCCCTCGGCGGACCCCCCGACCAGGACATGCTGCGCGCGTGGCGCCAGATGTGCGACATCGTCCTTGTCGGAGCCGGCACGGTGCGCGCGGAGGG
>JBEGJV010000049.1:0-19602 GCA_041184385.1 Actinomycetota bacterium | reverse complement strand
GGATCGGCCTCCTCGGCTCGTTCGCCGCGCTAATCCTGCGCCAGAGCGTGGCGGGCGGAGCGGGGGCGAACGCCGGCACCGACACCATCTTCATCGTTGTTGCCGCCGTCGTCGCCAACGACGTCGGTGCACTGTTCGTCGGGTCCGCAGCCGGACGCACGCCGTTGCGCGAATGGGTCAGCCCCAACAAGTCGGTCGAGGGACTCCTCGGTGGGGCTCTCGCCACGATCGTGGTGACCGGGCTCATCGCGTCGCAGAACGGCACGTGGAACAACATGGGTGAATGGCTCGCGTTGGCGATCGTCGTGTCGATCATGGCGCCGATGGGCGACCTGGTGGAATCGATGTTCAAGCGCAACCTCGACGTGAAGGACTTCGGGACGATCGTCGCAGGGCACGGCGGCGTGCTCGACCGGTTCGACGGGTTCCTCTTCGTGCTCCCGTCGGTGTACTACCTGATGCAGGTGCTGCAGCCCTGGCTGTCGTGACCCTTGGCGGCCGACGTTGCGGCCGCACGCATTGCTGACACACTGAAACGATGACCCGCACGCGCGTCGCCATTGCCGGCTCCACCGGATCGATCGGCACACAGACGATCGACGTCGTGCGCGCCGAGCCCGATCACTTCGTGGTCACTGCACTCGCGGCGGGTTCGTCGGTCGAGGCGTTGATCGAGCAGGCGAAGTTGCTGCAGCCCGAACTCGTCGTTGTCACGTCCGATGATGCGCGCTCCCGCGTGTCCGCGGCGCTGCCCGGGGTGCAGGTCACCGCGGACCTCTCCGAGGTGGTCGACGTCGCCGACGTGGTGATCAACGGTGTCGTGGGTTTTGCCGGCCTGCCCGTCACCATGGAGACCCTCCGTCGGGGCAAGGTCCTCGGACTTGCGAACAAGGAGAGCCTGATTGCCGCGGGCCCGGTGGTGCAGCCGTTGCGGGCCACACCCGGCGCCGTCCTCGTGCCGGTGGACAGCGAGCACTGTGCCGTGCACCAGAGCATGAGGTCGACCGCCGATGCCGGCAGGGAAGTGGCGCGCATCGTGCTGACCGCCAGCGGGGGCCCGTTCCGCGGTCGCACCCGCGACTCCCTCGCGTCGGTCACCCGCGACGAGGCATTGGCACACCCCACGTGGAAGATGGGCCCGAAGATCACCGTCGACTCGTCGACGCTCATGAACAAGGGACTGGAAGTCATCGAAGCACACGAACTCTTCGGAACGCCGTACTCACAGATTGACGTGGTGGTGCACCCCCAGTCGGTCGTGCACTCCATGGTCGAGTACACCGACGGCTCCACAATCGCCCAGCTCTCCATGCCCGACATGCGCCTGCCCATCGGGTACGCGCTCGGGTGGCCGAACCGCATCGCCACCCCGTACGGACGCATTGATTGGTCCGCTCTCGACCGTCTGGAGTTCCAGGCGCCCGACCGCGCCACTTTCAGGTGCCTCGACCTCGCTTACGACGCGGGTCGCCGTGGCGGGACCGCCCCGGCCGCCCTCTCGGCGGCGAACGAGGTGGTCGTCGGGGCTTTCCTCGATGGCCGCATCAACTGGCTGCAGATCGCAGACAAGGTGGAGGCAGCCGTGAACCGCTTTTCCCCCACGGCACCGCGCGACCTGGACGACGTCCTTGCGGCGGACGCAGAAGGACGCCGCCTTGCACACGAGGTACTGGCGTCATGACCGACTTCTACCAATCCTTCCGCAACGAGATTGCCGCGGGCGGTGCCGTCGACGACGGCGGGGAATCGTCGACCCCCCAGGGCCGGATCATCGGTGTCGTCATGCTGGCCGGACTCGTCGTGCTGGCTTTCGTGTCGCCGTGGACCTTCGTGTTCGTCATCGGCCTGCTTGTGTCGGTGTTCCTTCACGAGGTCGGTCACTTCGTGACGGCCCGACGCACGGGAATGAAGGCGACACAGTTCTTCATGGGATTCGGGCCGCGAGTGTTCAGCTTCCGCCGTGGCGAGACCGAGTACGGCCTGCGCGCGCTGCCGCTCGGGGCGTTCGTGCGCATCATCGGCATGAACAACCTGGACGAGGTCGACGAAGCGGACGAACCGCGGGCGTACCGTTCGAAGTCGTACCCCCGCCGTCTGCTCGTCATCACGGCCGGGTCGATCATGCACATGATCATCGCGTTCGTGTTGTTCGCCGGCGTGTACGTGCTCCACGGCGGCCAGTACCGAAACGGACAGGCGGTGGTGCTGAACACCCTCGACCCCAGCCCGGCGTTCACAGCGGGCATCACGCCCGGCGACGAAATCATCTCGATCGACGGCGTCGAAGTCGGGTCGTACGACTCCATCGTGAAGCAGATCTCGCGCCACACCCCCGGGGACACGATGGACGTGGCGTTCCTGGAGAACGGCACGCTCAAGAAGGTCACGGTCACTCTCGCCGAGAACCCGACCGTGCCCGGTCGCGGGTTCCTCGGCGTCTTCGCCGACGACTGGGAGTACAGGAAACTCAACCCGTTCGTTGCCGCCAAGCGCAGCGTGGGTGACATCGGCGCCACCGCGCGCGACTCGTTCACGGGCATGTTCACGGTCCTGAACCCCGTCAATTCGTGGCAGCAGGTCACCGACAAGGACGCGCCGGTGGAGAAGCGGCCCACCACTGTCGTCGGCATGAGCCAGGTCGGCGGACAAGTGGGGCGGGACTACGGCCTGTCGGGCATCCTGCGCCTGCTCGCGTACGTGAACGTCTTCGTCGGCGTCTTCAACATGCTCCCGTTGCTCCCCTTCGACGGCGGCCATGCCGCCATCGCCACGTACGAGCGGATCAGGTCCCGCGGGGGACGTGTCTACCGGGCCGACATCGGCAAGATGGTCCCCGTTGCCACGGCGGTCGTCGGCCTGTTGTTGATTCTTTTTGTCACAGGGCTCTACCTCGACATCACCCGTCCCATCGGCTGATTCGGGTCCGTTTCCTGCCACACTTGGTGCCGATGTTCGAGCGTCGCGCCACCCGCCAGATCACCGTCGGCAAGGTCCCCGTGGGCGGCGGCGCACCCATCACGGTGCAGTCCATGACCACGACGAAGACTGCGGATGTCGAGGGCACCCTCCAGCAGATCTACGCGCTCGCCGCCGCGGGCTGCGACATCGTGCGCTGCACCTGCAACGAACAGGAGGCGGCCGAGGGCCTCGCGCAGATCGTCCCGCGCTCGCCGATCCCGATCATCGCCGACATCCACCACCAGTACCGCATGGCGCTTGCCGCCATGGAGGCCGGTGTGCACGGCCTGCGGTTGAACCCGGGCAACATCCGCAAGCCCGAGCACATCAAGGCAGTGGCCTCCGAGGCACGTGACCGCAACATCCCCATCCGCATCGGTGTGAACGGTGGATCACTCGATCCGTCGCTGTACGAGAAGCACAACGGCCTCACCGCGGCCGCGATGGTCGAGTCGGCCATGCAGGAGATCGCGTACTTCAGGGAGGTCGACTTCGACCTGATCAAGATCTCGGTGAAGGCCAGCAACGTTCCTCTGATGGTGGAGGCATACCGCATGCTGGCCGACACCACGGACATCCCGCTTCACCTCGGTGTCACGGAGGCGGGCCCGCCGCCGGCAGGTCTGGTGAAGGCCACCGCCGGCATCGGCGCACTGCTGCTCGAGGGAATCGGCGACACGATCCGTTACAGCCTGACCGCGGACCCCGTCGAGGAAGCGAAGGCCGGGCGCCAGTTGCTGGAGGCCCTCGGCCTGCGCGAGCGCAAGAACGTGGACCTCATTGCGTGCCCGAGTTGCGGTCGTGCCGAGATCGATGTCATCGACGTGGCGAACCGTGCGATGCGCGCGTTCGAGGACAAGAAGCTGCCGCTGCAGATCGCGGTCATGGGTTGCGTCGTCAACGGTCCGGGCGAGGCGCGCGAGGCGGACCTCGGCATCGCCGCGGGCAACAAGCGCGGTCACCTCTTCGTGAAGGGCCGCAACGTGGCGGTCGTGCCCGAGTCCGAGATGGTGGAGGCGCTCGTGGAGTGGGCCGAGTTCATCAACGAGCACGGCACGGACGCAGCCATCGCACGCGCCGACACGTCGCGGGCCGAGCGCGAGGCCGCCAAGGACCGCAGTCAACTTCTCGACGAGAAGGGTGCCGACGCGAACCACGCGGCGGAGAGGATCGTCGAGATCCGCAAGACCGTCAACGACTGATCAGTGCTGGCGGCACAGCCACAGGGTGGCGTTGCCCGACAGGTCAATTGACTCGCCGGCAGTGAGTGCGATTGCCTCGTCTGCGCGGATGCCGTCTACGGCGCCCGACGTGCGCACGAGGATGGACGTGCAGTCCGTCGAGACGGTGGTCGACCCCGCGAGGTCGATCCGCCGCACGTCGAACGCACCGCCCGGCCCGGTGTAGGTGCCGTTCTCCGGGCGCAGCTTGGGGTGTTCGAGAACCGTGGAGTCCACGATGTGCTGCAGTTCGTTCACGTCGACGTGCTTCGGCGTGAAGCCCGCGCGGATCACGTTGTCGGATGACTCCATCACCTCGAGTCCTTCCCCGGAGAGATACGCGTGCAGGTTCCCGGCGGGCAGGCTGATGGCTTCCCCGGGGGCCAACTGGACGTGGTTGAGGAGCGGGGCGATGCGCAGACCACGGTCGCCGGGATGGAGCTCACCGATCCGCCGCAACCACGCAGGGCAGGCATCGAGTTCCGGGGCCGTGCGCTGGTCGAAGGCCCACAGCATGTAGCCGTCGATGCCGTAGAGGTCCAGAACCTCTGCCTCCTCGCGCCAGCGGTACGCCTTCAGTTGCTCCACGGTGGAGTCGACGTCGTCGAAGCCGCACAGTGCCTCGAACGGGGTGAGCGCGATGAGCATCTCGGGCTTGGCACGGTCGTCGCGATAGTTGCGCCTCGGGTCGTCGAGGGAGAGTCCGGCCGCGTTCTCCTTGGCGAATCCCTTGCGCGCCTGTTCGGTGCCGGGGTGGGTCTGGAGCGACAGGGGAGCCGCGCACGACAGCACCTTCACCAGCATCGACATCTCGCCCGTCACGGACGACAGTGGTTCGTCGGTCCCGGAAACTACCGACGGTGCCACGGGGTGCGTGCCGAGCCACCACTCGGCACACGGCGAACCATCGGGGGTGCGGCCGAGCAGCGAGGGGATGAACGTCGTCCCGCCCCACGCGTAGTTCTGCACCGAACCTGTGAAACGGACCGGCATGCTCAGGCCTTCGACAGTGCGACGACCCGTGCCACTGCGTCACCGACAGGCACCGCGTCGTTCGTGCCGCTGTGACGGTCGCGGATCTCCACGTTGCCGTCGGCAAGTGATTTGCCGACCACGACGATCGTCGGGATGCCGATCAGTTCGGCGTCCTTGAACTTCACGCCCGGCGACACGCCGTTGCGGTCGTCGATGAGGACCTCGAGTCCCTGTGCCTCGATGTCGCGGGCGAGTTGTTCTGCTGCCTTCGTGATGTCGTCATCGTTCTTGCCCGTGACCACGACGTGCACGTCCACGGGGGCGACGGCACGCGGCCACTTCAGGCCGAGCGAGTCGTTGAACGTCTCCGCGATCGATGCCACGGCACGCGAAACACCGATGCCGTACGAACCCATCGTGACGACCTGCTGCTTGCCGTTCTGGTCGAGAACCTGCAGGCCGAGTTTGTCGGCGTACTTCTTGCCGAGCTGGAACACGTGGCCGATCTCGATGCCGCGCGCGATCTCCATGGGGGCACCGCAGTGCGGGCAGGGATCGCCGTTGTTCACCTCGACCGCCTCGATCGTGCCGTCGGCGGTGAAGTCGCGTCCGTTCACCAGGTTGAGCACGTGCTGGTCGCGCACGTTCGCGCCCGTGACCCACGCAGAGCCCGGGACAACGCTCGGGTCAACCAGGTAGCGGACACCGGAGACGCTCCCGCTGCCGAGCACCTGCGGCCCGATGTAGCCGCGCACCAGTTCAGGGTGGGCCGCGAACCCGGCCTCGTCGAGAGCCTCCACCTCGGCGGGGGAGACCTGTGCCTCCACTCGCTTCAGGTCGACATCGCGGTCGCCGGGGACGCCGATGACGAGCGTCTCGCGCGTGCCGTCGGGCATGCGCAGCGACAGCACGACGTTCTTCAGCGTGTCGCCCGCAGTCCAAGCACGGTCGGCGCGGGCGTGGTGGGCGTTCAGGTGGTCGACGACTGTCGCGATCGTGGCGCAGTCGGGCGTGGTGACCTGACTGGTTGCCGGGTGCGAGGCAGTGTCGGGTGCGAGCGCGCCCGTGGCGACGGCCTCGGTGTTCGCCGCGTAGTCGCACTTCGTGCATCGAACGAACGTGTCCTCGCCGACCTCGATCGGCGCGAGGAACTCCTCGCTCGCCGACCCGCCCATGGCGCCGCTCATTGCCCTCACGATGACGAAGGGGAGCCCGAGCCGCGTGAAGATGCGCTCGTACGCGGCGCGGTGGTCGTCGTAGGACTTCTGCAGGCCGGCCTCGTCCATGTCGAACGAGTAGCTGTCCTTCATGAGGAACTCACGGCCGCGGAGAAGACCGGCGCGCGGGCGTGCCTCGTCGCGGTACTTCGTCTGGATCTGGTACAGCGAGACGGGGAGGTCCTTGTAGCTCGAGTAGAGGTCCTTCACGAGCAGCGTGAACATCTCCTCGTGGGTGGGCCCGAGCAGGTAGTCGGCACCCTTGCGGTCGACGAGACGGAAGAGGTTGTCGCCGTACTCCGTCCAACGGTTCGTTGCCTCGTACACCTCGCGGGGGAGCATGGCGGGGAAGTGAACTTCCTGGGCACCGATGGCGTCCATCTCCTCGCGCACGATCTGTTCCACCTTGCGCAGGACCCGCCAGCCGAGGGGGAGCCAGGTGTACCCACCGGGGGCGGCACGGCGGATGTAGCCGGCCCGCACGAGCAGGCGGTGGCTGGGAACCTCGGCGTCCGAGGGGTCCTCACGGAGGGTGCGGACGAAGAGTTGGCTGAGGCGGAGCATGCGGTTCCAAACCCTACTTGTGACTGGTAGCCTGAAAACCGTCCTTTGAAGTTCGATGAACGTGAAGGCACGGGCCGAAGGGTCCGTGCCTTTTGTTCTGTAAGAGGCCGATTCGTCGGCGAGAGAGGTGGTGAGCCGCATGTCCAACGTGATCGACCGCGTCACCTCCATGGTCTCGCCCATCCTCGCCGACCTCTCCCTCGAGCTCTACGACCTCGATTTCGCCGGCGGCGTCCTGAAGGTCACGATCGACACCCCGCCCGGGTCCCCGGCCGGCGTCGACATCGACCAGATCGCCCTCGTCACCCGCCTGCTCGGCCGCGAGCTCGACCACGACGAGAACGCCGTCCCCGGTCGCTTCACCCTGGAGGTCACGAGCCCCGGTCTCGAGCGGACGCTGCGCACCCCGGCCCACTTCGTGCGCGAGGCGGGCAAGGAAGTGAACATCCGCCTGCGGGAGCAGCACGACGGCCGTCGCCGCATCTCCGGGGTTCTCCTGTCTGCCACCGACACCACGGCGCGGGTCCGCGACGAGAACGGTGCCGAGGTGGACGTGCCGCTCGCCCTCATCGACAAGGCGAAGACCGTGTTCGTGTGGGAAGCAAACCCGAAGCCGAATTCCCCCGAGGCGCGCAACGCCAGGGACAGGAACAAGTCCAAGAAGAACGAAACAGACAACGATCAGGAGGTCAGTGCATCATGAGCAACCTTGACATGTCAGAAGCGGTACGCATGCTGGCGGAGCACCACGGCATTTCCGTCGACGCACTCTTGCAGGTGCTCGTCGAGGCCCTGGCGACCGCGTACAAGAAGCGGCCGAACGCCGCCGACGAGGTCATCGTCGGCATCAACCCCGAGAACCTCGACATGACGTTCACCGCCTACGACGTCGACGAGGACGGCAACTGGGTGAACGAGCGTGACGACACGCCGAGCAAGAACGAGCTCGGCCGCATCGCCGCCGCCACGTTCAAGCAGGTCATGAGCCAGCGCATCCGCGAGGTGGAGCGCGACCGCAAGTTCGAGGAGTACGCCAACCGCGAGGGCGACCTCGTCAGCGGCATCATCCAGCAGTCCGACGGTCGCTACGCGCTGCTTGACCTCGGCAAGGTCGAGGCACTCCTGCCCCAGGCCGAGCAGGTTCCCTACGAGCGCCCGGAATCGGGTGCCCGCCTGAAGGCCTACATCGTGGAGGTCCGCAAGACCGCCAAGGGCCCGCAGATCGTCGTCAGCCGCACCCACCCGGGTCTCATCAAGCGCCTGTTCGAGCTGGAGGTGCCCGAGATCGCCGACGGCATCGTCGAGATCAAGTCGTGCGCCCGCGAGCCCGGGCACCGCACGAAGATCGCCGTCGCCTCGAACGACCACAACGTCGATCCCGTGGGCGCGTGCGTCGGAGCCCGCGGTGGCCGGGTGCGCATGGTCGTGAACGAACTGCGCGGCGAGAAGATCGACATCGTCAGCTACAGCGAGGACCTGCACGACTTCGTCGCGAAGGCCCTCTCGCCGGCGAAGGTGACCGAGGTGCGCATCAGCGAGGACGGCACGCAGGCCGACGTCATCGTGCCCGATTTCCAGCTCTCCCTTGCCATCGGCAAAGAGGGCCAGAACGCCCGCCTTGCGGCGCGCCTCACCGGCGTGCGCATCGACATCAAGAGCGAGACACAGGCAGCCAACGAGGCAGCCGGCATCGTCACGCCGTCGTCGGGTGACACCGGCTACGCGGCGGGCGAGTGGCGCAAGAACGACGAGACCGGCGAACTGCAGTTCCATGCGGCCGACGGCAGTGTCGTCAGCGAGCAGGAATGGGCCGGCGGCTCCACGAGCGAGAACAGCACGGAGGCCTAAACCTTGGCAACCAAGAAGGTCAAAATCACCGAGCTCGCCAAAGAGCTCGGTATGACGAACAAAGAGATGGTCGAGCTCTCGACGTCGATGGGAATCGACGTCAAGGGCACGTCGTCATCGATCGAGGATGCGCAGGCAGACCGCGTTCGCCGCAAGGCCGAGCGTGACGGACTGAAGCGTGACAAGCAGCCGGAGGAAGAGAAGCCCGCCAAGAAGGCGCCGGCGAAGAAGGCTGCCGCCAAGAAGTCCGGTGACGACGGCGACGACGCCGCACCGGTGAAGAAGGCCGCGGCCAAGAAGGCACCTGCAAAGAAGGCCGCTGCCAAGAAGACCGACGATGCGCCGGCACCCGTTGAGGTCGAGACACCTGCGCCCGTGGTGGAGACGCCCGCGCCCGCACCCATCGAGGTCGAAGCGCCCGCACCTGCTGTCGAGACCCCGGCAGCGGTGGCACCAAACGACACGCCGCCGCCCACGGCACCGAGCACCGGTGGTGGACGCGTCATCTCGAGTGGTGGTCCCGGCACAGGGGCCATTCCCCGTCCGTCCACACCGCAGGGCATGCCGCCGTCGCAGGTGCACCTCCTGCCGGAGCTCGTCCGTTGTCGCCGTCCGGCCGTCCGATTCCGCCGCCGCCCGCTGGTGGTCGCCCGTTGTCGCCGTCCGGCCGTCCGATCCCGCCGCCCCCGGGTGGTCGCACCGGCGGTGGACCCGGTGGCGCACCCGGTGGTCCTGGGTCGCGTCCCGGTCCCGGTTTCCGTCCGGGTCCCGGCTCGCGTCCCGGTCCCGGTTTCCGTCCTGGCCCCGGTGGCGCTCGCCCCGGCGGTCCTGGTGGTCCGCGTCCCGGTGGCCCGGGTGGCCCCGGTGGTCGTCCCGGCTTCGGACCTCGTCCCGGTGGCCCTGGTGGTCCCGGAGGCCCGCGCAGTGGTGGTCCCGGTGCAGGTGGACCCGGTGGTCCGCGTCCCGGTGGTCCCGGTGGCGGCCCGGGTGGTCCCGGAGGCCGCCCGAACGGTCAGCGCCGTGCCCCGCGCAAGAAGTCGCGTGCACGCCGCAGGCGCGAGTTCGACGAGTTGCAGCCGCAGTTCACGAACTACACGAACAGCAACGCACCGGTGCCCGAGGGCACTGTCATCATCGAGCGCGGTTCGTCCGCGCAGGACTTCGCGCCCAAGCTGAACCGCACGGCGGCAGACGTCGTTCGGTTCCTGCTCGAGCACGGTGAGATGATCACCGCCACCATGAGCCTCGGCGACGAGCAGATGGAACTGTTCGCGCTCGAGATCGGCGCGGAGATACTCCTCGTCGACCCGGGCCAGCAGGAGGAGATGGAGCTCCAGGCGCTGTTCGACGACAGTGACGACGATGACGAGGCGCTGCAGCAGCCGCGCCCGCCGGTCATCACCGTCATGGGCCACGTCGACCACGGCAAGACGACGCTTCTCGACAAGATCCGATCCGCAAACGTCGTCGCCGGCGAGGCCGGCGGCATCACCCAGCACATCGGTGCGTACCAGGTGGAGAAGGACGGCAAGAAGATCACGTTCATCGACACACCCGGTCACGCGGCGTTCTCGAAGATGCGCATGCGCGGTGCACAGGTCACCGACGTCGTGGTGCTCGTGGTCGCGGCGGACGACGGCGTCATGCCCCAGACGATCGAGGCGATCAACCACGCGAAGGCGGCCGACGTGCCGATCGTCGTGGCGGTCAACAAGATCGACAAGGACAACGCCGACCCGCAGCGCGTGCTGACCCAACTCACCGAGTACGAGCTGGTGCCCGAGGCGTGGGGCGGCGACACGATCGTCGTCGAGATGTCGGCCCAGCAGAACCTCGGCATCGACGACCTGCTCGAGCAGTTGAACGTCGTCGCCGAACTCGAGAACCTCACCGCGAACCCCGAGGGTCGCGCCAAGGGCATCGTGCTCGAGGCGAACCTCGACGTCGGCCGCGGCCCCGTCGCCACCGTCCTGGTGGACAAGGGGACCCTCAAGGTCGGCGACCCCATCGTGGCCGGTGCCGCATGGGGCAAGGTCCGTGCGCTCGTCAACGAGCGCGGCGAGCAGGTCAAGGAAGCCGGTCCGTCGACGCCCGTCCAGGTGCTCGGTCTCTCGTCGGTGCCCCAGGCAGGCGACGAGTTCCGTGCGGCCCCCGACGAGAAGACGGCCCGCACCGTGGGTGAGTCGCGCGAGCACCGCATGCGCGTGCTCAACCAGCGCGGTGACGCCCGCGTGCAGCGCGGCGTGAAGCTGGAGGACATCTTCAGCCAGATCCAGGCCGGCGAAGTGGCCACGTTGAACCTTGTCATCAAGGCCGACGTGCACGGTTCGCTGGAAGCAGTCACCGAGTCCCTGCGCAAGCTGGAACGCGACGAGGTGAAGGTGGCGTTCGTGCACCGCGGTGTCGGTGGCATCACCGAGAACGACATCACCCTGGCGGCAACGACCAACGCGACCCTCATCGGCTTCAACGTCCGCCCGGACCGCAAGTCCCGTGAACTGGCCGAGTCCGAGCACGTCGAGATCCGCACGTACGAAATCATCTACAAGCTGCTCGAGGACATGGAGCGGGCGATGCTCGGTCTGTTGGCCCCCGAGTTCGAGGAAGTCGTCACCGGCGAGGCCGAGGTGCGCGAGGTCTTCCGTGCCCCGAAGGTCGGCGCCATTGCCGGCTGCCTGGTGCAGACGGGCGTCATCACGCGCGGATCCAAGGTTCGCTTCCTCCGCGACGGCACGATCATCTGGAAGGGAAGCATCCAGTCGTTGCGTCGCTTCAAGGACGACGTCCGCGAGGTGCGCGAAGGTTTCGAGTGTGGAATCGGGCTCTCCGACTTCCAGGACCTCAAGTCCGGCGACGTCATAGAGACGTACGAGGAGCGAGAGGTCGCGAGGACCTGACCATGGCCGACCTCGACTTCTTCCTCGATCCGGTCTGCCCGTGGGCGTGGATCACGTCGCGATGGGTCACCGAGGTGCGGAACCTCCGCGACTACGACGTGCAGTGGCGGTTCATCTCGCTCAAGTTCCTGAACGAGGACAAGATGGATTACGCGAAGATGCCCGAGGGCTATGCCGACATCCACATGTCCGGCACCCGCGGGCTGCGCGTCGCGGCTCGTGCCCGCGCCGAGCAGGGCAACGACGCCGTCGCCACCGTGTACACGGCACTCGGCACCAGCCTGCACAACCTGAAGCAGCGTGACGCCTTCGTGGCGGACCCCGCCGGCCACATGGCGGGGCTCCTCACCTCGGCCGGCCTGCCCGCCGAATGGTCGACATCGGTCGATGATGATTCCTTCGACGCGCTCATCCGCAGCGAGACCGAACTGGCACTCGAGCGGACCGGCAAGGACGTCGGCACGCCGATCCTCACCTTCCGGCCCGGAGCAGCGGACGAGGCCAGCTTCTTCGGCCCGGTCATCGCCCGCATCCCCCGCGGTGATGACGCACTGAAGCTGTGGGACGCGGTCGAGACCGTTGCCACCACCAGCGGCATGGCCGAGCTGAAGCGCTCGTTGCGCGAACGCCCCTCGTTCGACTGACCCGACATAGTCTTTCGGGACATGAAGGTCGTCTACACACCCGCTCACCTGAAGCACGACCCCAAGGTCGAACTCGAGCGTTCCATCGCGCACTCGCCGTGGGAGCACATCGGCCGCGGCGAGGTCATCAAGGACGTTCTCTCCGCCGACCCGCGTTTCCATGTCGTCGCACCCACGGCGTGGGGAACCGACCCCATCACGGCGGTGCACGACGCCGGCCTGTTGAAGTTCCTCGACGGAGCGTGGCAGGAGTACCAGAGCGTCGTCGGCGACACACGCGAGGTGGTGCCAGAGGTGTTCCAGATGGCGGGACTTCGCAACAAGATGTCGCCGTACGCGGAGCCGTCAGCCATCCAGGGCCGGCTCGGGTACTGGAGCTTCGAGATCACGACCCCGCTCACCGAGGGAACCTACGAGGCATCCCGCGCGGCGGTGGACACGGCCATGACCGCCATGCAGTTCGTCCTCGACGGAGAGCGTGCCGCGTACGGGCTGTGCAGGCCGCCGGGTCACCACGCCACCACTTCGCTGTACGGCGGGTACTGCTTCTTCAACAACGCGGCCATCGTCGCGCACCACATCGCCGCCACGCGCGGCGTGAAGGTTGCCGTGCTCGATGTCGACTACCACCACGGCAACGGCACACAGGAGATCTTCTACGACCGTGACGACGTCCTGTACCTGTCACTGCACGGTGACCCGGCACGCGCGTACCCGTACGCCATCGGTTTTGCCGACGAGACGGGAACGGGCAGGGGACTGGGCGCCAACCTGAACATCCCGTTGCCGGCCCGCACCGGTGACGACGCGTACCTGTCGGCACTCGACACCGCGATGCAGAAGGTGTCGTCGTTCGGCGCGGGGGTGCTGATCGTGTCGCTCGGTCTCGACACGTTCGTGACCGACCCCATCTGCGACCTCTCGATCACCACCGACGGGTTCCGCCGATGCGGGGAGATGGTCGCACAGGCCGGGCTGCCCACGATCGTGCTGCAGGAGGGTGGCTACGACGTGCCGAACCTCGGCATCAACGCGCAGTCCTGGTTGGTGGGGCTCGGCGCGTAGCCGGCCCCGGTCAACCCTTCTTGATCGCCTCGATGACCGGCTGCCAGCGCTCCGGGTCCGACTTGTACGGCGCGTAGAAGCTGATGCGGTTGATGACATCGCCGTAGCGCTTGTGCAGTTCCGGCGCGATGGTCTCGGGCTCGCCGACGACGGCGAACGTGTTGAGGATCTCGTCGGTGATGAGATCACCCATCTCCACCCACTTGCCGAGCTTGGACAGGGTGTTCAGCTCGTCCTGCAGGCCGCCCCATCCGTGGATGTCGAGGACGCCCTTGTAGGCGGGGGTGGAGCCGTAGAAGGCGATCTGCTGGCGGGTACCCGCGGCTGCTGCCTTCATCTCCTCCTCGTTGCCACCGCTGACCACGAAGCTCGGCCCGACGATGTCGAAGCCCTCCATGGTCTTGCCGGCCTTCGCGCGGCCGCGTGCGAGCGCGGGGATGGTGACCTCGCGCAGGTACTTCTCGGTGGTGAAGCCGTGGCAGATGAACCCGTCGCACACCTCACCGCACACCTCGGTCATCTTCTCGCCGACACCGGCGAGGTAGATCTTCGGGGTGCCGAAGCCGGCGAGCTCGGCGCGCTCCGGCGTGAAGAATGGGGTCATCAGCGTGTGGGTGTAGAAGTCGCCGCGGAACTCCAGCTTGGTGCCGTTCTCCCAGGTGTCCCAGATGGCACGGATGGCGAGCACCATCTCGCGCATGCGTGCTGCCGGGTGACTCCACTCCATGGAGAATCGCTTCTCGATGTGCGGCTTGATCTGGCTGCCGAGACCGAGGATGAAGCGGCCCTTCGAGTAGGCCTGCAGGTCCCACCCGATGTTGGCGAGGAGCATCGGGTTGCGGGCGAACGCAACGGCGATGGATGTTCCCAGCTCGAGTGTGGTGGTGTGCTCGGCCGCGAGAGTGAGGGGCAGGAACGGGTCGTGCGCCGTCTCTGCCGTCCACGCACCGGAGTAGCCGGCCGCTTCCACTTCCTTGGCGTTTGCCGGCACCTTGTTCAGATCGGTGGAGATTCCGCCGTCGACCTTCATTGTGTTCCTCCTGATTGTTGGTCCCGTAGGAATTGTTCGATTTCCTCCGCCAGTTGGTCCGCGCTCGGCATGTTCGAGGCGATGTCTATGGCGGTCTGCGTGCGGAGCGCGTCGTACGCGGCCTCCAGCTTGGAGAGCATCTCGGCGTGGTCGGGGTTCGACTGCACCAGCTGGTCGAGCCGCTCGCGCTGCGTGACGGCCTCCTGCAGCAGGGAAGCGGTGTCGAAGCTCAGCCCGGTCTCGGCGCAGATGGCATCGACCAATGCCGCGCTGCCGGCGGGGTACGCCATGGTGGACACGTAGTGGGGGATCTGCGCCCAGAACCCGATCGCCTCGATGCCGCGGTCGTGCAGTTCGTGCTCGAGGATGGCGGCCACGCCCGCCGGCGCATCGAGCGAGCTCTTGCCGTACGGAAGGCGCTTCGACGTCTCTGCGCTGGGGGTGGTGTTCGTGATGCCCACGGGGCGCGTGTGCGGCGCACCGTAGGGGTATGCACCCAGTCCGATCATCCGTGACACCCCGAGTTCCACTGCAAGGTCACCCACGGTACGGGCGAAGAAGCGCCACGCGTTGTCAGGTTCGGGCCCGGTCAGAAGAAGTACGTCCTTCCCCTTCTCGTCCCGTCCGAAACGCAGTTCCGGGGTGGACCACACGATGCGCGTGTTCACGCCCTCGCGCAGTTCCATGACGGGACGGCGTGCGCGGAAGTCGATGAACGTGTCGGCGTCGAACGTGATGAGTTCCTTCGCGTCGGCGATGCGCGCGATGTTCTCCATTGCCGTCGCGGCCGCGCCGCTGGCATCGATCCACCCGGAGAGCTGCACCAGCAGCACCGGCGAGTCGAGGGCGGGCAGCTGGCCGTGCACCGAGAAGGGGAGACCGCCGGCGGGGATCACTTCAATCGCTCCAGTGCGGCAGCGGCCTTCTGTGCGGCACCCTCCACCTGCAGGCGGAACGGCTCGAGTTCGGCTGGGTCCTTCTCGCCGAGGGCACCACCGAGATAGCGCGCGTACACGCCCTCGATGATGCACGCGAGCTTCCAGAACGCGAACGCCGTGTAGAAGTCGAGCTGCGAGATGTCGCGACCGGACTTCTTGGCGTAGCGGGCCGCGAGTTGCGGGCGGTCGAGGAACCCCTCGGCGGTGCACACGCTGTTCGACCACGCGCTGACGTCGTCGCCCGGTCCGTTCCAGTAGACCATCAACAGGCCGAGGTCAGCCATGGGGTCGCCGAGCGTGCAGATCTCCCAGTCGAGAACCGCGATCACGTCACCTGCCGCGTTCACCATGCAGTTGTCGAGTCGGTAGTCACCGTGGACGAGGGTGACCTCCTTCTGCTCGGGGATGCGGCGGGACAGTTCCTCGAATACCGATTCGACGAGCGGGAGGTCGCGCGTGCGCTGGTCCACGATGTTCTGGTGCCACCGCTTCAGTTGGCGCGCGATGTATCCCTCGTGCTTGCCGAGGTCGGCGAGTCCGACCGCGTTGATGTCGACTCCGTGGATGGCGACCATCGTGTCCACGATCGATTCGCTCGCGTGGGCGCGTGCGGCGGGGGTGAGGACATCCTCGGCGAACGCCTTGTCGCGCACGACGAGACCATCGACGAAGCGCATCACGTAGAACGGGAGCTCGTTCACTGAATCGTCGCTGCAGTACCCGAGCGCAGGGGCGACCGGGACGGCACTGTCGGCGAGTGCTGCGATGATCTTGTGCTCGCGCCCCATGTCGTGGGCACTGGCGAGACGATGACCGAGCGGCGGCCGGCGCAGGACGTACTTGTGTCCCGCGGCGTCGGTGACCGCGAACGTGAGGTTCGAGTGGCCCCCGGCAATCTGCACGTACGAGAACGGGGCCGTTGCTCCCTCGATGTTCGAGACGAGCCATTGCTCGACGTTCCCGCTGATCCCGTTCGGCAATCCCACGCCAAGAAACTACCTGTATCGTGCCTGCATGGCCGTAGACGTAACGGATGCAACGTTCGAAAAAGAGGTCATCGAGAAGTCCCTGACCACCCCGGTCCTGGTGGATTTCTGGGCGCCCTGGTGCGGGCCCTGCAAGCAACTCACGCCGATACTCGAGCGCACCACCGACGCAACCGGCGGCCAGGTCGTGCTGGCCAAGATCAACATCGACGAGAACCCGCAGATCGCCCAGGCCATGGGTGTGCAGTCCATACCGACAGTGGTCGCGTTCAAGGGCGGCCAGCCGATCGATGCGTTCGTGGGTGCCAAGCCGGAGCACGAGATCCAGCGCGTGGTGCAGGCGCTCATGCCGAACCCCACCGAGCAACGTGCCATGGAACTCATGGCGCAGGGTACCGAGGAGGCGTTGCGCGACGCGGTCGCATTGATGCCGGGCAACGAGGACACCGTGTGCTCACTCGCTGAGGTGCTGGTGAAGGCCGGCAAGGCGGAGGAAGCCCTCACGTTCCTTGCCCGCCTGCCGGAGACCGACCGTGTGCGCCGCATCGCGGCGTCGGCACGTCTCGCAATGAACCCGGTCGACAACTTCGACGACGAGTTGACCGCGCTGTTGCCGCGCGTGAAGGCAGACGAGGCAGCCCGCCAGGAGTTCCTCGACATCCTCGAGACCATGGGTCCCTCCGACCCGCGCACGGCGAAGTACCGCCGCCTCCTCAGCTCGCATCTCTACTGACCCGTGATGCCGCCCCGGGCGGGCAGATGACCACATGGGGGCATGCATGACTCCCGTGACCTGCGCACACGATTGATCCACTGGTACCGGTTCGTCGGACCGCGACGCGTCCTGTCGGGTGCGGCAGTCTCGTTGCTCATGCTCGTCGCTGGTGGGTTCATGTTCCTCCCGTCACCTCCACCTGTCGAGGCATCGCTGCCCACCGCGACGTGGTCGTCGTCCCCGGGTGCAGGGGTCGTTGCGCCTTCCGTTGCGCCGGTCACCGTGAAGGTGCACGTGGCCGGGGCGGTGAGGAACCCCGGTGTGTACGAGCTGTCATCGTCACAGCGGGTCGTCGACGCAGTTCGTGCGGCCGGTGGCGCCACCGCGAACGCCGACCTCGAGTCGATCAATCTCGCCCAGACCATCGTCGACACCGAGCAGATCTACGTTCCCGTGCGGGTCCGGCGTTCGACCACGCCGACGCGCAGGCCCGAGCCGAGACTGCAGCCCACGCGGACCACCTCCGTTCCCGCGTCGACCGCGGTGACTGCCGCACCGGCCACCACCGTGCCCGCGAAGGTGAACATCAACACCGCCACCGCTGGGCAACTTGACGAACTGCCCGGTGTCGGTCCGTCAACGGCAAAACAGATCATCTCCTACCGCCAGTCGAAGGGGCCCTTCTCGAAGGTGGAGGACCTGCTGAACGTGCCGGGCATCGGGCCCGCAAAGCTCGATGCGATGCGTCAGATGGTCACGGTGTGATCAGAGCGCTCCCAGAACGAATGCCGCAAGGAGCACGGACCCGATGGCGCCGAGCCACAGTCCCGAGCCGAGAACCAGGAACTCGCGGAACCACTCCCGCCATCCGGCGACGGCTCGTTGCGTGACGCGCCCCGCCACCACCTGGCCGAGCAACCACCACACGCCGAGACTGGCGAGCACGGCGACCGCGGTGCGAA
This sequence comes from Actinomycetota bacterium, assembly GCA_041184385.1. Lineage (GTDB taxonomy): Bacteria > Actinomycetota > Acidimicrobiia > Acidimicrobiales > Ilumatobacteraceae > UBA2093. The sequence goes on along the minus strand of JBEGJV010000049.1, from coordinate 1,583 downwards.
TGGTCCCGTCCGCGGCGGGGATGCCCACGATCGGCATCAACGGGAACGCGGCCACCATGGCCACGAACGACAGTGCGCCGCCGATGGCACCACCCAGGATGACCTTCAGCAGCCACCCGACGACCAGGAACGAGCACGCCACCGCGATGCCCGTGATGCCACCGCGCCGTCTCACCGCGCGCCGGGTCTGAATGATGCCACCCGGGAAGGATTCTCTGGAGGCGTTTCGGTCGGTCGGCACTGAACGATCGTACGGCGCGGCAACCATTCGACCGTGGCATCGCCCGCGCATCGTCATGGTGGCAGTTGCGTTGTGGTGCGGTTCGTGCGCCGGGCGCTGGGCACCGTCGGCTGCCGGTGCGCTCGTCGTGTGGGCAGCCGTTGCCGTTGCGTCGGTGATTCTCCGTCGGAGCCGCGCGTCGTACCTGCTGGTCTTCATCCTCGGCGTCTGCGGCGGTGTGCGCGAATGGTCGGCAGTGCAGGTGGCCACGGGGGACTGTTCGGGGCCCGTCAGGTTGGTGGACGACCCGCGCTCCTTCGGGACCGCCACTTCCGTCGTGGTCGATCTCGGCAACGCGAGGGTGCGGGCGTACGCCCACGGGGCTGCCGGTGCGCGCCTCGACCGTCTCTCCGCGGGGCAACGCGTTCACCTCGATGGTTCGTGCGCACCGGTCGCGGCGGACCGACGCGCGCGCGAACTTGTCTCGCACGTGACCGGACGGATGTCGGTGGAGTCGGTGGGGGAGACCGTGGACGATGGCGGTCCGCTGTGGCGCGGGGCGAACCGAGTCCGGGCACTCCTCGTGCGCGGCACACGGCACATGCCCCCGGACGATGCCGCGTTGTTCGCGGGTCTCGTCATCGGGGACGACCGCGACCAGCCGCGGGCGATGGTCGACGACTTCCGCGCGAGCGGCCTGTCCCACCTGTGCAGCGTGTCCGGGCAGAACGTGGTGTACGTGATGGCTGCGTTCTCCGTGTTCCTCAGGAGACTTCGTCCGTCCGCGCGGTTCCTCGGCACGCTGGCGGTCATCGGTTGGTTCGTGGTCCTCACGCGCGCCGAACCATCGGTTCTGCGCGCCGCGGCGATGGCATCGGTCGTCGCATTCAACTTCTTCCGCGGGAAGGCACTGAACGGCAGGCAGGTCCTGGCAGTCGCGGTGGTCGCGTTGTTGCTCATCGACCCGATGCTCGCGTTCAGCGTCGGGTTCGCCCTGTCCACGGGTGCGACAGCGGGTCTCGCCTGGCTGTCGCACCCCATTGCGCGCCGGCTGCGCCTGCCTGCCGTTGTCTCGGCAACCATTGCCGCTCAGATCGGCACGATGCCCGTTGCGTTGTTCGTCTTCCGGCGCGTGTCGATTGTCTCGTTGGTCGCGAACCCGGTGGCTGTTCCCGTCGCCGGCGTCGTGATGCTCGCCGGCATTCCCGGCGCGTTGCTCGCCGGCGTCGCCCCTGACCTCTTGTCCGTCCCGCTCCAGTGGGCAAAGGTCGTGCCGACACGCTACAACGCAGAAGTTGCCCATCTCGGCCCGCGGGTCGCCCCCCACGGGGTGCCCGCGCAGGTGTGCTGGGCCATCGTCCAC
>JBEGJV010000048.1:0-12368 GCA_041184385.1 Actinomycetota bacterium | reverse complement strand
CGAGGCGGGAATTCTCGATGGTGACTTCGTGGTCGCGCGTCAGCAGCGTGTTGCCGACAACGGTGACATCGTCGTGGCCGGCATCCCCGGCGAGGAAGCCACTGTGAAGACCTTCAAGAAGTCGGGCAGCAAGATCACGCTGATCCCGTCGAACCCGCGCATGAAGCCCATGGAGTTCTCCTCCGACGAAGTGACGATCTACGGCAAGGTCGTCACCGTCATGCGTCGTCTCTAGAGACCGAGCCTCTCGGCAACAAGCTTGAGCTTGGCGTCGGGCTGCACCACAGCCACACGGACGTGGCGTGACCCGCCCGTGCCGTAGAAGTCACCCGGACTGACCAGGGCCCCGCCCTCGCGCGCCAGCTTCTCCGTGAACGACCAGGCGTCCTCGGCGTCGAACCACAGGTAGAAGCCGCCATCGGGCATGCCGATGTCGATTCCCGACCACTTGCCGAGCACGCTCGCCATGTTCTCGAGGCGGCTCCGGTACCGGTCGCGCTGCAGCGTGACGTGCTCGTCGTCGTCGAGCGCAGCGACGCCCGCGGCCTGTGCGGGGCCCGGGACCATGAAGCCCGCATGCTTGCGCACTTCCTTCAGGTACTCGACGATCTCGGCGTCACCGGCGTAGAAACCCACGCGGACACCCGCGAGGTTCGAGCGCTTGCTGAGTGAGTGCACGGCGATGACACCGTCGAGACCGTGCTGCAGGATCGACTGCGACGACGTCGACCATGTGAACTCGGTGTAGCACTCGTCGCTGAACACCGGCACGTTGTTCTTCCGTCCCCAGTCGGCTGCGTACTTCAGGTCGTCGAGCCCGCCGGTGGGGTTGCTGGGGCTGTTCACCCACACCATCAACGCACGGTCGATGTCGGACTGCGCGAGCGACGCGAAGTCCATGTGCCCCTCGGAGTTCATGGGCACGGGCAATGCACGCAGGCCGGCGAGAATGGCGCCCATCTCGTACGTGGGGTAGGCGACGCTCGGGTAGATCACGGTGTCCCGGTTCGGCCTGCGCAGCTTCATGTACTGCGGCGTGGTGGCGACGAACTCCTTCGTGCCGATGCATGCGGCGATGCGCGAGACCGGCACGTCGATGGCGAACCGTCGGGCCATCCAGCGCGCGATGCTGCGGCGCAGTGCCTCGCTGCCGATGGATGCCGGGTACCCGCGCTCGCTGTTGCTGCTCGAGAGAGCGTCGATGACAGCCTGCGGTGGCGGGTCACACGGCGTGCCGATGGAGAGATCGACGATTCCCCCGTCGAACTGCGAGGCGATCTTCTGGAACGCGTCCAGCCGGTCGTACGGGTACGGAGGTGGTTCGAACCCGGGCGCGTCGCGGTCAGTCATGGTCACCCATTGTCACACCTGCACCGGGGGCGACGACGAACTCTCGCAGGCGTCCTGCCGATGCCTCGGAGAGCCGCGCCCGCACGCGCAGCCCTGTGCCCGCGTCCTCGGTGCTGACGACCTCGCCCTCTCGGTGGACGGCCGCGATGATGTCTCCCCTGTCGTATGGCACGACGAGCTCGGTGACCTTGCTGATCGCGCGCATGCGGTCCGCAAGTGTGCGCAGGAACACCTCGATGCCCTGCTTCCTCAGCGCGGACACCGCGACAGACCCGGGCACGTCCTGCACGAGACTCGCACCGCCGTCATCGGCGAGGTCGGCCTTGTTGAAGACGATGAACTCGGGCACCTGGTCCGCGCCGATCTCCGCCAGCACCTCGCGCACCGCCGTGATCTGGTCCTCCGGGTGGACGGCGCTCGCATCAACGACGTGCACGAGCAGGTCTGCCGCGGCGGCAACCTCGAGCGTGCTCTTGAACGACTCGATCAGGCCGTGCGGCAGTGCGCGGATGAACCCCACGGTGTCACTGAGGAGGACGGGTTCACCGCCTGGCAGCGACAGACGCCGTGTCGAGGGGTCGAGCGTGTGGGGTCGAGCGTGGCGAACAACCGGTTCTCGGCGAGGACGCCTGCCTGCGTGAGCGCGTTCAAAAGGGTGGATTTCCCCGCGTTCGTGTAGCCGACGATTGCGACGTTCGCGAGACCACTGCGGCTGCGGCTCTTGCGCTGCGTCTCGCGGGTGTGGCCGAGGCCCTTCAGGTCGCGCTCGAGTTTCTCGATGCGGCGCATGATGCGGCGACGGTCCACCTCGAGTCGCGTCTCGCCGGGACCGCGCGTGCCGATGCCGCCGCCCTGCTGCGAGAGACCGGCCTTCGCGCCGCGGCGCAGGCGCGGCAGGCGGTAGCGCAGCATCGCAAGTTCCACCTGTGCCTTGCCCTCCTGGGTGTGGGCGTTCTGGGCGAAGATGTCGAGAATCACCGCGGTGCGGTCGAGTGCGGTGCGACCGAGCTGTCGTTCCAGGTTGTACTGCTGTCCCGGCGTGAGCTCGTTGTCGAAGACCACCGTGTCCGCGTCGAGCGCGAGACACACCTCCCGCAGTTCATCCACCTTTCCCTTGCCGATGTAGAACGCCGGGTCCGGCACATCACGGCGTTGCGTCAATCTCGCGACCTCGTCGGCACCCGCGGTGTCGATCAACAACGACAGCTCGTCGAGTCCCTCATCAGTATCCTCGTCGGTGTGGCCGCCGAGCGTGACGCCCACCAGCACGATGCGTTCGCGGAACGTCCTCTCGATCAGTGTCTGGCCGAGCGCCTCCTGGTACGGGTTGCTCACACGGTCACCGTGTGGTCGGAGCGGTGGTTCGTGGGGCCGATCAGGGTTGCCCGCCTGTCGGCGGACACGCGCACGCGGGCGTCGCCGCCGTCCATGTGAACGATCACCTCGTCAGAACCACGCGGGACGATTCCCCACGCGCACGCCGCGTCCGCCACGGCGCACGCACCGGTGCCGCAGGCCAGCGTGATCCCCGCGCCGCGCTCGTGAACGCGCATGGTGACACCGTTCGTCTCCGGGCCCGGTTCGATGATCTCGAGGTTCACGTGGGGCACCATCTCACCGAGCGCCTTCAGGTCGACCTCCGACACGTCACCCACCCAGACGACGCTGTGCGGGTTGCCGACAGAGACATGCCGCACCGGGCGATCGGGGTTGCACCCGAGCGACTCCCATCTGTCGGGCACCGGGAGATCGGTCACGAAGCCCATGTCGACGCTGATGTGCAGCGTGCCGTCGGGGTCGTCGGCGATGATCGTTGCCTCGCGCGGCCCGGCATCGGTGGACACGCGGTAGGTGGTGCCCACGCCGTTCGTCGTGGCACGGTGTGCCGCCATCACGAGGCAGCGGATGCCGTTGCCGGACATCTCGGCGATGCTGCCGTCGGCGTTGTGGAGTCGCATCGTGAGATCCGTCGTGCCGACGCCACCGAGAAGCAACAGGCCGTCCGCGCCGGGGCCGTTCGTGCGGTCGCACCACTCGCGGGCAAGAACGTCCCACTGCCGCGTGGGAGTCCCCTGGGCAGTGTCGAACACCAGGAAGTCGTTCCCGAGCCCGTCGTGCTTGCGGAGCGTGTACTGCATCGCCCCGAGACTACGACAAGGCGGCGAGGACAAACGGGGTGACTTCCTCGACAGGGTCGCGTTCTACGTCGACCCAGCGGATGCGCGGGTCCCGTCGGTACCACCGTTCCTGGCGCACGGCGAACTGTTGCGTGCGCAGGATCACGTCGGCGACGGCAACGTCGAGGGGCGCGAGCCCGTTCACGTGGTCGATCATCTCCTTGTAGCCGAGTGCCTGCGCCGCAGTGGGCGACAGCCCGGCGGGTTCGGCGAGCAGCCCGCGCACCTCGTCGACGAGGCCCGCCCCGACCATCAGGTGCACACGCCGGGCGATGCGGTCGCGAAGTGCATCCCGCTGCCACCTGATGCCGATGTACGTCACCCCGTTGTCGGGGAAAGTGGAGACCCCCTCGCCGAACGAACTGAACGGCTCTCCGCTGCCGATGCACACCTCGAGCGCACGGATGATCCGACGGCGGTTGTTCGGCTCCATTCGCGTCACGGCAACAGGATCGAGTCCCGACAACCGGGCAAAGAGCGCTTCGGTGTCGGTGTCCGCCTCCAGCTCCGCGCGTATCTCGGGCCATTCCCCCGGCATCGTCAATCCGTCGGTGATGGCCGTGAGGTACAGGCCCGTCCCGCCGACGATCAGCTCGCGCGCACCGGCGCGCGCGATGTCCACCCGTGCGGCGGTGATGTCGTCGACGAAACGCGAGACCGTGTAGCGCTCGCTCGGCTCGCAGAGGTCGAGACCGTGGTGCGTCACCGTCGCACGGTCTGACCCCGTTGGTTTCGCGGTGCCGATGTCCATCCTTCGGTACACCTGCATCGAGTCGCACGCCACGATGTGCGTGTTGCCCGCGGCGAGTGCCGCGTGCATGGCGACGTCGCTCTTGCCGCTCGCCGTGGGGCCGAGCACCACGACGGCGCCTGCGGTCATGCGCTGGCGACCGGGATGCGGATCTTGTGGGTGGCCTCGGCGAGGACCTCGCGCAGCTCGCCGTGCAGGAAGTGCGGGGCCGCACGCACGATCTCGACCGTGGCGTAGGTGCCGGGGCGGAGTTGCTGCGCCGTGCGGAAGTGCACCAACTTGTTCTGGCGGGTGCGACCCGTGGTGATGTCCGGCAGACGTCGGCTCGGGCCCTCCACCACGATCTCCTCGATGCGGCCGACACGAGCCTCGTGCTTCAGGAGTGCCGTGCGCTCCACCACGGTGCGCAGACGCTCGAAACGGTCCGCGACCACGGCAGGGTCCACGAAGTGGTCCACCATCGTTGCGGCCTCCGTGCCCTCGCGCGGGGAGAAGATGAACGTGTACGTGGAGTCGAAGTCGGCCTCGGCGGCCACCTCGAGCGTGCGCACGAAGTCTTCTTCCGTCTCCCCGGGGAATCCCACGATGATGTCGGTGGTGACCGCAAGGTCCGGCATGAGACGGCGCGCCTCGGCGAGACGCTCCAGGTACCGCGCAGCCGTGTAGCCACGGTGCATCAGCGCGAGGACCCGGTCGGAACCGGCCTGCAGCGGGTAGTGAAGGTGCTCGCAGACGGCCGGGGTCTCCGCCATCGCGCGCAGCACGTCCTCGCGCATGTCCTTCGGGTGCGGGCTCGTGTAGCGGACCCGACGGATGCCCTCCACCGAACCGACGCTGCGCAGCAGTTCTGCGAACCTCGGCGACACGCGCACTGCGTCACCTGCCTGCCGTTCCGACAGGGCGAGGTCGCGTCCGTAGCTGTTCACGTTCTGGCCGAGAAGGGTCACCTCGGTGACCCCGGACGACGCGAGTTCCTCGACCTCGCGCACGATGTCGCCGAACGGACGGCTGATCTCCTTGCCGCGCACGGCGGGGACGATGCAGTACGCGCACGTGTTGTCGCAGCCGATCTGGATGGTGACCCAGGCGTTGTAGGTGGTCTCGCGGCGTGCGGGCAGGGCGCTCGGGAACAGCACGTGATCGTCGTGCACCGCCTCGTCGTAGATCTCGGTGATGGGACCGGACGTGCGTGACTCACGCACCAGCTCGGCGGCGCGGTGCACGTTGTGGGTACCCATGACGACATCCACCCACGGCGCGCGCTTCTGCACGACGTCCTTGTCCTTCTGGCTGAGGCAGCCGGACACCACGATCTGTCGGCCGTCCTTTGCGTCCTTCCACGTCTTCAGGTGGCCGAGAGTGCCGTACAGCTTGTTGTCGGCGTTCTCGCGGATGCAGCACGTGTTCAGCACGACGACGTCAGCGTCGTCGTCCTCGGACACCGCAACCATGCCGTCGCTCTGCAGCAACCCCGAGATGCGCTCGGAGTCGTGTTCGTTCATCTGGCACCCGAAGGTGCGCACGACGTACTTCTGCGGGCTGTCGGTCACCCCAGGAAGGCTACCGAGACCCGGTTGTCCCTACGGCGAGGAGACGGCCGAGGCGACGAGCACCCACTTGCCGGACTTCTTCGTCTGGAGCATGGCGGAGAGGCGCTGCTTCGCCGCGGACTTGGCGGTCACCGACGTGGAGACCGACTTCGTCTTGCGCGTGAGGACCGTGGTCTTCAGGGTCTTCGTTGATGATCCGACCTTCGAGGAGATCGAGCTGACGACCACCCGGCATGTCGCCTTCGCACAGGCTGCAGCAGCAACCTTCAGCGTGAGCATCGCCGAAGTTCCGACCTTTTTCCGCGTCACCTTCGGGGACAACTTTGAACTGACCTTGAACGTGGCCGGCGCGACTCCGGACGCCATGGACCGCACACCGGCAGACGTGGCAGCGGCCGCGAACTTGATGTCCGGGATGGTCACCAACCAGCCGTCGACCCCGTTCGCGTCAGCAGACCAGCGAGTCCATGTGGGGGTTCCCTGCGTGCCGCCGTCAGTGCGCTCGAGGTTGAATGCGGACGAAGTGAACTCGGGGGTCGCTGCCATCGTGGGCGTGGCCCCGTAGAAGTTGAGGATCGCGGCATCCGACAGGACCGCGCTCATCGTCGCGGTGTTCGCCGTGCCGTCGCTCCACGTCAGCGGTGCGGACACGCCGTACGTCAACTTCGGGCTCTCGCCGGGAACGGTCATCAGCGAGCCCATGTACGAACGGCTGCTGGTGAAGAGGGCACCGGTGAACAATTCGTCGAGCGTGGTGTCGAGGCTCAGGACGAAGTTCGCAGACAGCGTCTCATGGGTGTTCTGGCTGTACTGGCATGTCTGCACGGGTACTGCGCTGCACCCGACCTGCTGGCTGCCCTGAAGTACCAACGGCGACAGCGTTGGCTTCAGGCGGATCCGCAGGGTGGCCGCGTCGGTGCCGAGTCCCGTCGTGTTCCAGTACGTGGCGAAACCGTTGGCCCACGTCCACCGGAGCGTCTTGCCGAGTGTGTTGAGATTCAGGGTGATGTCGAATTCGGTGTCGGCATTGACGGGCGTGGCCAGAGTGAGCGGGGCACCGTTGCGGTCCTTCGGACTGGAGAAGTCGTACCCGAGTTGACCGGGCTGGATCTGGTAGCCGACCGTCACTCCGATCCTGTTCGGAGTGGAGTAGCACACTCCCTGCGCAGGTGTCTGACCGGGCCGGCACAGGTTGTACGGCGCGACTGCCACCGCAATGCGCCCGGCAGGAACATTCGTCTCGGCAGTCGCCGTGCCGTTCGTGATGACGGGCGTCGACACTCCGTTGTTGATCACCGACAACGCGGTCACGTACGGACGGGCCGCGAGACCACCCTGGAGCGACGGCCAGTTGGCGTTGTTCGGGTCTGTCGCATCAAGCGAGGATTGGTCTGGCGTCCCGGTGTTCGACGGTGACGCAGCATGCACGGCGGTCGGCGCGATCAACGACAGCGAACCGAGCACCAACGCGGCAACGGATGCGAGTGCGGACTTCTTCATGTCTCCTCCTGGAGGCCGGTCCCGTGACCCGGGTCCTGTGACCTGAACCTTACTCAGCGGCGCGTCCCCGGCCGGATGCCCTGAGACGCAAAAAGCCGGGCCCGAGGGCCCGGCTCTGCGGTGTCGTGGCAGCAACCAACGACGGGGTCAGTCGAGTTCGATGGGTTCTTCGTCCTCGGCGGTGAACTCGGCCTCGGCATCGCCGGTGAGGCCAGCGGCCTGGCGGACCTTGTTCTCCATGTCCATCATGATTTCCGGGTGGTCGTGGAGGAAGTTCTTCGCGTTCTCGCGACCCTGGCCCAGTTGCTCACCCTCGTAGGTGAACCAGGCACCTGACTTCTTGGCGATGTTCATCTCTACCGAGAGGTCGAGCAACGCGCCCTCGCGGCTGATGCCCTGGCCGTACATGATGTCGAACTCGGCCTGCTTGAACGGTGGTGACACCTTGTTCTTGACGACCTTCACGCGGGTGCGCGAACCGACGACCTCTGCACCGTCCTTGATGGCTTCGATGCGGCGGATGTCGAGACGGACCGACGAGTAGAACTTCAGCGCGCGGCCACCGGGGGTGGTCTCGGGCGAACCGAACATGACGCCGATCTTCTCGCGCAGCTGGTTGATGAAGATGCAGATGGTGTTCGACTTGTTCAGGTTCGCCGTGATCTTGCGCAGTGCCTGGCTCATGAGGCGGGCCTGCAGACCGACGTGGCTGTCGCCCATGTCGCCCTCGATTTCGGCGCGCGGCGTGAGTGCGGCCACCGAGTCGATGACGACGACATCGAGCGCACCCGAGCGGATGAGCATGTCGGCGATCTCGAGCGCCTGCTCACCGGTGTCGGGCTGTGAGATCAGCAGCTGGTCGATGTCGACGCCGATGGCCTTCGCGTACACCGGGTCCATGGCGTGCTCGGCATCGACGTAGGCACAGATGCCGCCGTTGCGCTGGGCCTCTGCCACCACGTGCATGGCGAGGGTTGACTTGCCCGAGGACTCCGGGCCGTAGATCTCGACCACGCGGCCGCGGGGCAGACCGCCGACCCCGAGGGCCAGGTCGAGGGGCAGTGCGCCCGTGGGCACGGCCTGGATGGCCATGGTGCCCTTCTCGCCCATCCGCATGATGGAGCCTTTGCCGAACTGCTTGTCAATCTGGGCGAGGGCCGCATCGAGGGCCTTGTCGCGTTCCGGGCTGGGTGTTGTCATTGGTCTGTGCCTTTCCTGTGGTTCCCCTGCTGGAGGAGAACGCGGGACTGTAGGGAATGGGTGTGCGTACGAACGACAAGACTGTAACTACGAACACTTGTTCGGTCAAGCACCCTCGTACGGGGCCCATGTGGGAACCCCGTTCCGCCCCTCGGCAGGCTCAGTTTCCGGGCGAAATCAGCCCTGGATGGCCTTTTCGGCCTCGACCAGGTCATCCTCGGAGGGCCGGCGGATGAAGAGATCCACCCCGAACCAGACGGTGTAGGTGTTCGGGTAGAAGGCAATCGGGAAGGTCACGGCAATGACCCCGGCCACGACCAGCAGTGGCACCAGGGCGACGCCTGTCAGCACCGACACGATCATCCAGACGATGATCGACCCGAACGTGATGAACACGCCCATCGTGGCGGCACCAAGCTCGAACCCCTCGAGGTTGCGCTGCCAGTTCAGACCGCACGTCCTGCAGCGGTCACCCTTTCCGTACCAACTGGTGAAGAAGGCACCCTTGCCGCCGCACCATGCGCACCGACGGAACAAGCCGCGCAGGAGCATCTTCGGCAGCGCCGGTCGTTCGTGTCTAAGCAGTGAGTTCATCGACGAATTCTTCGAACACGTTCGCGTATCGAAGGGCCTCCTCTTCCGTGTGCATCACCGAGATTAGCCATTGCTCGTCGAGACCCGGCGGAAGAAGAATGCCGCGGTTGATGCCGTGGATCCACTGCGCGAACGCGAGATCAGCATCGGCGGTCTTGTAGTCGCGGTAGTTGCGCACCGGATCGACCGTCCACGTGACACATCCTTTTGCGCCGAGTTGCACGGTGTGAGCGGGCAGGCCCGCACCGGAGATGATTGCACCGCACGCGTCGACGAGTGTCGTGTTGCGCGCGACGGTTGCGGCTGTCACTTCCGGCGTGCACACCTCACCGAGCACTGCCTTGGCCGCGGCCATCACGAGCGGATTGCCGTTGTACGTGCCGAGATGCAGCACGCGGCCCTGCGTGATCTCGTCCATGCACTCGTTGGTGCCGCCGAAAGCGCCGATCGGCAGACCGCCGCCGATGCTCTTCGCCAGGCACACCATGTCCGGCTGGACGCCGACGATGCCAGTTGCGCCTGACCAACCTGCAGTGATGCCGGTCTTCACCTCGTCGAAGATCAGCAGGGTGCCGTGACGCTTGGTGATCTCACGTACCTTCTGCAGGTAGCCGGGAAGCGGCATGCAGATGCCGATGTTCTCCATGACCGGCTCGACGATGAACACGGCCACGTCGTTGCCGGCCAGCGCACGCTCGAGCGCATCCGGGTCGTTGTACGGGATGACGATCGTGTCCGCGAGAACAGCGTCGGTGATGCCTGCCGTAGCAGGGACGCCCACGGGGTTGTCGGCGGGGCCGGCAAGATCGAGCGAGGGCTTCATCGAGATCATGACCTCGTCATGGTGGCCGTGGTAACCGCCCTCCACCTTCACGATCTTCTGGCGACCGGTCAGGCCACGGGCCACGCGGATGGCATCCATGGTGGCCTCGGTGCCAGAGTTCGTGAAGCGCCACATCGGCAGGTTGTACCTGGCCTTCAGCAACTCGGCGACATCCGTGTTGGTCTCGCACGGGGTGACGTACAGGGTGCCGTCATCGAGCTGGCGCTGGATGGCTGCCCGCACGAGCGGGTTCACGTGACCCGCGAACAGGGCGCCGAACCCCATGTCGTAGTCCACGTAACGGTTGCCGTCGACGTCTTCCATCCAGGCCGCCTGGGCGCGGCGCACCACGATGGGGTGGGGGTCGTAGAACTGGAAACTGGAGGGCACGCCGAGCGGCATGACGGTGCGCGCACGGGCAGTTGCCGACTGGGACCCCTTGGTCCTCTCCGAGTACACCTGCAGCTCGCGCTGCGTGATCTGTTTGGCCTTTTCGGCCAGGCTGTTGCGCAACGTTGAGTGCGTTGCCATTGGTCTCACCCCGAATGTTCGTTGCGCACACTCTACCGAGCCGTCACAGGGCGGGAACAGGCGCAACAAAGCCCCGACTGTGTTGGGACGGTTCCCTTGTCATGGCAGACTTGGTGTTCCACATGGTGGGTATAGCTCAGCCCGGTTAGAGCGCCAGGTTGTGGCCCTGGAGGCCGGGGGTTCAAGTCCCCTTACTCACCCCAGTTGTGCGCCGGCACCGAGCAATCGGTGCCGGCGTCACATCGAACCGTTTTCCGGATTCATGGGCTGCTCATCTATGATGGGAACTCAACCAAAACGCGCCTTTAGCTCAGCTGGTAGAGCAACGGACTCTTAATCCGCAGGTCCTGGGTTCGATCCCCAGAGGGCGCACCAATCGAAAACGGCGGTGCATCTGCACCGCCGTTTCCTTTAGTTCTGGGACCGAGCCGGGCCGGTCACGGGAATCACCCGCGGCCGGTTGCTCCCCGCCTGCGGCGACTGACTGTCGAGACTGCCGCACCCGCTGCAACGAGGCACGCGCCGAACACCACGAACGTGATGGCGTAGCGCATGCCCGACTGCGGGATGGCCTTCACCGTGGGTGTCGGGGTGACCGACACCTCGGCTAGTGCCAGGGCCACTGTGGTGGCAGGCGCCGCAGCAACCGTGGTGGTTGTGGATGCAGCCGCAACGACGGGCGTGCTGGACGCGGACGGCATCACCACGGACGCCGTGGCTGTGGTGCTGCGGCCGACCGCGTTCACCGCGAGCAACTTGACCGAGTACGTGTTGCCGGACGACAGGGAACCGAGCGTGAACTCGAGCTTTCCGTCACCACGCGTCGTGGGCGTCAACGTCTGCCACGTCGATCCGTTGTCCACCGAGTACTTGTACTCGGTGATGGGCGAACCGCCGTCATCGCTCGGGATGTCGAAGACCACCTTGGCAGTGGTCGAGGTCTGGGGTGTCCCGTCGGGGTTTCGCGGCGGTCCCGGGGGCGCCATCGCACGAAGGTTCTGCGCACACGCGGCAGGGTTGGTGCCGATGGTGAGCGACCTGGTCTTGGTGTACGTGGCGGAAGTGCCGACACTGTCGATGAACTTGGTCGTCGTTCCGCTGACGACCGGGCACGCCGACCCGCCGGCGGACAACACCGTGTTGACGCACAGCTCCGGACCCTTGCCCATGTAGTCGAGCGACACGGTGGCAGAGGTGATGGAACCGCCGGTGACACCGGTGAATGCGAAGTTGAACGTGGGGCGCGAGCCCGATGTGCCGACGTCAAGACCGGTCATGTCGTAACTGGTCCCGATGGTCACGGGCTTGTTGGTCCAGCCGGCAACAGGATCACCGAGAGGGTCACGGATGGTCATCTTGATGCTCGATGCGGTGCCGGTTCCGGCCACAGACTTGAGCTTGACGAGGGTCCATTCGTCGACACCCTTCGTGGTGGAGCACGCATAGCGCGGCGCGAATGAGGACGGTTGCAGCGTGATCACCGGGTTGCCGGCGCACGACGCTTCTCCCGTGAATGCATCGAACAGGCCGATCCTGCCCGGGTCAGAGTTGTACCAAACACACGCCGGGTTGTTCGGGTCCACCCTGATTGCGTACATGTAGTAGTCAGCCGGCTTGGGTGTCGTGTCGAATCCTGAACACGCAGCATCAGTGACGTAGTCGAAGCAGAAGACTTCCTGCGTGTTCTGGAGAACACGGTGGAGGAACGCACGACCGCTGGTTGCCTCGAATCGCCCGTACTGGCCGGAATAAGTGTTGTTCGCTGCCGATGCACTCCATGGGGTGATGCTGTGCGGGTTCGTCCATCCGGCCCCGCTCTTTGCCGCACCGGTGAGATCGAGACACCCGTTCCACATGCACACGCCGTTGATGGTGCCCGACGAGTTCATGTG
>JBEGJV010000047.1:0-10589 GCA_041184385.1 Actinomycetota bacterium | reverse complement strand
AGGTACAAGGCAGCAGATCTGCCGGTGGTGTGATGCGCAAGCTGCTGCTCCATCTCCAGCAATGTCACATCATGATCGCGAGAGAGTTCGGCGGCAATGCTGATTCCGGCAATGCCCCCACCGATGACAACAATCCTCACGGCTTTGACCACTCAGCGTCGGGATCGGTGGGCCATAGTTTTCCGGCATGAGCGGAGTGGGCAAAAGTCGTCACGTCGAGAGTTGTGAGACCGGGAGAATCGGCGCGCAGAATTTCGGCAGCAATGTGGTTGAAGCCTGCACGAAAGTGCGTGCTTGACTTGAGGCCGATGACCGAGCACTGAGACGTATCAATGCCGTGCAATTTGAAGATCTCCGAATCGAATGTCTGTTGTGCGTGCGACGTAAGGATGATGTCCACTTCGCCCACCTTGATGCCGACTGCAGGTCCAAGATTCAGCGGGTACCCGCGCATCATGTGAGTCAGCACGATTCGGCCGTCAGTGATGGTGCGAATCTTCGCGACGACTCTCAATGGCGGTCCGTGCAGGGGTCCGTGGCGACCTCCGAGAGTCAGTTCTATCGAGTTGCCGACACCCGCCTTGATTGCTTCTTGCACCGCGATCGGGTCGCACAACATGGCAAATGCAGAGCCGGGAATTTGGTGTTCAATCATTGCCCCAAGGAGGTGTGTGCCGTCGCCCGGCGTTCCGCCACCAGGGTTGTCACTCGTGTCGTTGACGACGATGGGCATCTTGCCCTCAGCGACGAGAGACGCGGCAGTGAGCATTGCGGAGTCAGGCGTGTGCGATTCCGAAATGAATCGCTCGCGTGACTCCCAGATCCACTGGGCGACCTCTTTGGCGCATGCATGTGCGAGGTCTCGATCGTTGTCGGTGGTGCACACCACGTGCACACCGACGTCTGCAGTGTCGGTGTACGGAAAGCCGTGAAACACCGTGCAATCGATGACGCCAGGGCGAGATTCGATTTCTCGACAGATCGTGTTCATGTCTGCGGCAGGGAAACCTTCATCAGTTGGTGATGATTGAAGGAGCATGGGCAATGACACCAATTCGATCACCGGTCTCGTGACCGCATTGACTGCGTCGACTGCAGCTGACACCGCCTCTGCGCCGCGGTCTGCGCTGTCGGTGTGGGGATAGAGATGGTTGCCGAAAAATGCCGTGAACTGTGAAGTCATCCTGGGGGAGATGTTCCCGTGGAGGTCGAGTCCGGCTGTGACGGGCAGTTTCGGGCCGACGACTCCACGAATGGCAGAAATCAGATCGCCTTCCATGTCGGGAAATCCGTCTGCCACTCCGGCACCATGGATTTCCAATACGAGAGCATCGATGTCGGGATTGTCCCGGAGACCGCTGAGAATCGACTCGCGAAACCCAAGGTAGACGTCAGTCTTGATGGTGCCGGACGGAGGGGCAACGGCCGAGATGATGGGCACGATCTCGATTCCGCGGCGATTGCATTCGTCGATGATGCCTCCGGTGAATGTTCCCATCCCCGCAAACTGGAGCATCTCTTCTGCTCGTTTGACCGTGAAGTGGTGAAATTCCGTGGGGCCGGTCACCTCGTCGGCGTACGTGTTGGTCTCATGCATCAACGCCGCGACCGCAAACTTCACGAATGAAGCCTAATTGCCGGGGTTGTCCGGTTGACCACCGATCCGGTTCGCGCTGTTGGTGAGCTACCGGGAGTTTTGGTCCACGAATCCCCACTAGCCTTACCGAAGGTGATGCAAGATGCGGCGGCGAATTTCGCACCACATTTCGCGTCAACCACGCCTCCGTAGCTCAGTGGATAGAGCGACGGTTTCCTAAACCGCAGGTCGCAGGTTCGATCCCTGCCGGGGGCGCCACTTCGAAGTCAACCGCCGATTTTGTGCGCGGGTAATAGAGGCGTGGTGGGAGCCGTCAGGTCGCCAGTGACCCGCCGAAGATCTGCCAGGCGAGCACGGACTTGGCTGCAAGGCTGAGCACCAGGTACACCTTCTCGCCGTGGAGGTAGTCGGCCCAACGGCCCACTTGCTTGTACTGCAGCCACTGGTTCAGGCCGAAACTGAAGAAGAACAACTGCTCTGCCACGATGATGCCGTAGACGAAGTCGGGGATCGTGACCGCACCCACCACGTTCGTCCAGATGGCCACCCACGGCGCGAGACCCGCGATCGTTCCGAACCAGAACGGCACCATCGTCGTGGTGGTGCGGGTCGGGGGGTTCATGCGCTCCTGCAGCCAACCGAAGAGAATCATGGCCACGTTCGCGCCGGCAATCGACACGAGTGCGGTGATGTCGGTGATGCCCGCGTACGACGCCATGAGGATGACCATCAAGGTGGCGCTGAACGAGTACTCCACCCACCGGAAGCGATTTATCCCCGAAGCCAGGTCCTGTTCGTAGCGCGAGCGCGCAACGGTGGCGGTGACGAGGTGGTCCACCGTGGCGAGCAGCAGGAACAGTGCCACCGCCGGGCCGATCGGGAGGTCGAACAGGCTCTTCGGGCTCTCCAGCCTGGTGCCGGGAGGACCCACCGGGAAGGTCGACGTGACGGTGATGGCGAATCCGTTCGCCAGAAGCAGAACCGCGAGTGCCTGGAACCCGTGGAGGACGGTGAGACCGATGTTCCATTTGCGGAGATTGTTCATCTCGTCAGTCTGACAAAGCGACGACCAGAAGTGAGGTTCATCACCGTCGAGAGAATCGGGCTACTTTTGCACCCGTGACGTTGGCCATCCGTCCCGAACTGGAAAGGGCGCACGACCGCGCGTGGGAGTCCCTCGCGTCGGCGGGCACATGGTGGTCGGCGCGGCAACGCCGCGAACTGGCGGAGACCGCCATTGCCGCGATGTGGTCGGGGTCCGCTGACGCGGACCGCCGGCATCACAACGACGGAGCAGCGGCACCCGCTGCAGCGCACCGTGCGGTTGCGGTGATGGCGAGCGGTCATCCGCACATCACGAGGCAGTGGTACCAGGAGGTGCGCGACGAGATCGGTGTGCTCGAGTACGTGGAACTCGTCGGACTCGTGTGCAGTGTCGCCTCGCTCACGTCGCTGCGCAACACACTCGGTCTTCCTCCGCGCGAACTGCCGACGGCCACGGACGATGGCCCGTCGCGGGTGCCCGCGCCCCCGCTCGCGGATGCGACGCTCAACTGGGTCCCTGTTGCAGCGCCGGCTGATGCGGATGCGGCAGTCGTGCAGGCACTCACCGCGGTTCCGGCCGCGAACGAGATGTTGTGGAGTCTCGCGGACAACCAGTACATCCCGGATGCCGAGATGGTCGATCCGCGCTGGACGCGTGGCACCCTGTCGCGCGTGGATATGGAACTCATCGCCACGCGGGTGTCGTTCAGCCGCGAATGCCATTATTGAACGTCTTCCCATGCAGCCATGCTCAGTTGGAGTGGCAAGGAACAAGGAATCGCGGTGGATCTCCCGACGCTCACGGTGGGGATACCGCACGCGCGCGAACTTCTCGAATTCGCGGCCGCCGCTGCATCTCCCGCCGCGGACGCCGCTGAACTGTCCCGCACACGCGATCGACTGTCTCAGGTCATCGGCGAGGCCGCGATGATTGACGCGGCAGCCGTCGTTGCGAACTTCGAGATGATGACTCGGTTGGCGGAGTGCACGGGTGCCGTCCTCCACAACCGCGCGAGTGCCATCGCCGGCACCGCCGTCGGCGCCGATTCGTTCAAGCGTCACTGACGGACGCACACGGGCCGTCGACGCGGCCCGGGCACCGCTTGCGTGTGGTGTGAACCGCCGCGGCTAGTTGCCGGGGCGCCCGATCCAGTGGGCACGCGCTTCCGCGTACCGTTCCCTCACGCGCGCCGTGGCCGTGCCCGGCTGCGTCACCGCATCGATCGTGACCGGCCAGTCGGGCATCGAACCCGCCAGGACTGATGCCGCCTGTCGTGCCGCACCGTCAGCCACGTACTCGCCGGGTGCGGGAAGGAGAACAGGCACGCCGAACACCAGTGGAGCGATAGCCCTCACGGCCGCAGAACCTGCCGCGCCGCCGACCAATCTCACCGTGTTGACGGTTGCACCCTGCGCCACGAGCGCGTCGAGTGCATCGGCGAGACCGCACAGCACGCCCTCCACCGCGGCGCGCGCGATGTTCGCAGGGGTCATGTTCTCGCCCGTCATGCCGAGGAGACTTCCGGTCGCCTCGGGCAGGTTCGGGGTCCGTTCGCCGGAGAAATAGGGGACCATGACGAGTCCGTCGGCTCCCTCGGGTGCAGAGAGCGCGAGACCGGCGAGGCCCGCATGGTCCACGCCGAGCATCGAGCACATGGCGTCGAGAATCCGCGCGGCGTTCAGGGTGCACACGAGCGGCAGGAATGCCCCCGTCGCGTCGGCGAAGCCGGCAACCGAACCCGACGTGTCTCGCGGGGGAATATCACTTCGCACGAACGCCGTGCCGGAGGTGCCGAGCGAGACCACAACGTCGTCTCCCGCGCCGACACCGACGGCCGACGCTGCGTTGTCACCGGCACCGGGGCCGAACGCCATGCCATCTCCTTCGACCGCGTCGATGGGTCCGAGCACGCGGGGGAGCATCACGTCATGGCCGAGCGCGCGGACCAACAGGTCACGGCGGTACGTGTTGCTCACGGAGTCGAAGTACCCGGTGCCCGATGCATCGGACCGGTCGGTGATGATGTCACCGAGCGCGGTTGCGCCGCGCAACTTCCACGTCAGCCAGTCGTGCGGCAGGCACACTGCCGCGATCCTGCCGGCGTTCTCCGGCTCGTGTTCGGCGATCCATCGGAGCTTTGTGACGGTGAACGACGCCACCGGCACGGAACCCGTGGCGTCCACCCACGCGGGTTCGCCGATCTCGGCAACGAGTTGTTCAGCGGCCCGCGCCGACCGGGTGTCGTTCCACAGGAGCGCCGGTCGCACGACGTTCCCGTCCTCGTCGAGGCACACCGCGCCGTGCTGCTGGCCGGCCACCGACACCGCCGCAACATCGTCCAGACCGCCGGCCGCGTCGATGGCACGCCGGAGCGCGCGTTCCCAGTGTGAGGGGTCGACCTCCGTGCCGTCGGGGTGGCCCGCCGAACCGTGGCGGACGAGCCGGCCCGATGATGCGTCACGAATGACGACCTTGCACGACTGTGTCGAGGAGTCGATCCCCGCCACGAGTGTCATGTCAACGTGCGCCCATGAGGTGCTCGACGGCGAGCTGGTGGAGACGGACGAAGCCGTAGCCCTTCTCGCCGGCACCGTCGACGTCGAAACCCGCGATCGTGTTGCTGTCGATGATGTCCGACCACTTCTCACCGGGCGAGAGCGTCGGCACCGACAGTTCCTGCACGCGCGCCGCCTGCAGTGCTTCCTGCACCTCGGGGTCCGCGCGGAACGCCCGTGCGCGTTCCTTGAGGAGGAGGTACATCCGCATGTTCGCCGCAGCGGAGTGCCACACGCCGTCCATGTCCTCGGTGCGTGACGGCTTGTAGTCGAAGTGGCGCGGACCCTGGTACGCGGGCGCACCGCCCACACCACCGAACTCGAGGAGGTCAACGAGGCTGAATGCGTTGATGAGGTCGCCGTGCCCGAACACGAGGTCCTGGTCGTACTTGATGCCGCGCTGGCCGTTGAGGTCGATGTGGAAGAGCTTCCCCTGCCACATTGCCTGGGCGATTCCCGACGTGAAGTTCAGGCCCGCCATCTGCTCGTGGCCCACCTCGGGGTTCAGCCCCACGAGGTGCGAGTGCTCGAGACGCTCGATGAACGCAATCGCGTGGCCGACCGTGGGCAGGAGGATGTCGCCACGTGGTTCGTTCGGCTTCGGTTCGATCGCGAAGCGGATGTCGTACCCGCGCTCGATGACGAACGAGGTGAGGGTGTTCATTGCCTCGGCGTACCGGTCGAGTGCGGCGCGGACGTCCTTCGCGTGGTCGTACTCGGCGCCCTCGCGGCCGCCCCACAGCACGAACGTCTGCGCGCCGAGGTCCGCCGCCAGTTCGATGTTGCGCAGGACCTTGCGCAGCGCGTACCTGCGCACGTCGCGGTTGTTGCTGGTGAATCCGCCGTCCTTGAACACCGGGTGGGCGAAGAGGTTGGTGGTGATCATCGGGACGCAGATGCCGGTGGCGGCCAGGCGGTCCTTGAACCGCGAGATGATGGTGTCGCGCTCGGAAGGTGATGACCCGAAGGGGACGAGGTCGTCATCGTGGAAGGTGATTCCCCACGCACCGATCTCGGCCAGCTTGTCGACGGCGTGGAGCGGGTCGAGCGGTGCCCTTGTGGATTCACCGAACGGGTCGCGTGCCTGCCAACCGACGGTCCACATCCCGAAGGAGAACTTGTCGGCGGGTGTGGGGGAGGTGTTGCTGCTCACGACGTCAATCGTACTTGTGGCGGGTGAATCACCCTTCCCGGAGCGCGGCGCCCACGTTGTCCATGAACACCGCGATGCGGTGGCTCTCGCCGTGCGGCATCCGGGGGCTCTCGTTCAGTCCGGCGGTGATGCAACGGTGCACCTCGCGCACCTGGTGATGAAGACCGGGTCGGTCACTCACCACCTGCTCCGTGCCGTCGGCGCGCACGATCTCTGCCACGGGGGAGGAGTGTGAGGGGCTCGGGATCACGATGGTCGCGGACTCGCACGTGATGGTGGAGGTGCGGGTGCCGTCGGCGGTCGACCCGCACGTCAACCGCGCAGTCGTACCGCCCGGCCACGTGAGTTCCATTGAGACGGACTCGTCGACGCCGGTCGGCCCGATCTTGCCCGTCGCGGTCCACGCATCCGGTTCGCCCACCCACCACCAGGCGAGATTGATCGGGTAGATGCCGACGTCCAACAAGGACCCACCACCCTTTGCCGGGTCGAACAAACGGTGCGACGGGTCGCGCGGGGCGGCGAACGAGAAGTCGCTCTCGACGGACAGCACCCGGCCGAACTCGCCGGCGTCGAGACGCCTCTTCAACTCGACATGGAGCGGGTTGAACCTCATCCACATCGCCTCCATGAGGAAACGACCGGTCTCGCGCGATGCGGCTGTCAGGGTGTCGACCTCGGCTGCATCCATGGCAAGGGGCTTCTCCACGAGGACGTGCTTCCCGGCGCGCATCATCGTCACGGCGTGGTCACGGTGGACGGGGTGGATGCCGGCCACGTAGACCACGTCGACACCCGGGTCCGCCGCGAGGTCCTCGATCGAACCATGGGCCCGCGGGATTCCCCGGGCGCCGGCGAACGCCTCGGCGCCCTCGCGGGTCCGGCTGCCGACCGCGACGACCGCGGCATCGTCGATGTTCGCGATGTCCCTCACGAAGTCCGACGCGATGCGTCCGGTGCCTGCGATGCCCCAACGAATTGTCATGGCTCGATTCAACACTCCGTGGGGGCGCGGTCAGCAGTCGGTCTGCTGCCCTGCCCGGCATTGCGTCCCTGCAGATCCATTCCCGCTGTCGGCCTCACGATTGGAAAATTTCTGGAAATCACGCCTGTCGAAGTGTTCCGTGGGGAGCAGGGACGTTGAGTAATCCCAATGGAACCGAGCGAGATTGACTTTCACGACCGAATGGAATTCTCTGCTACCCTTTTCCGCCAGTGCCATCAGTGGCATCTCATTAGGGGAGAACAAACAATGAAATCAAGGAAGATTCTTGTTCTTGCGGCTGTGAGCGCCATGGTGCTCGCAGCATGCGGCGGATCCGACAGCGATGCTGGCTCGGACACCACCGCAGCAGCCGGTGGTGCGTGCACTGTCGGTGTGTCGTGGAACAACTACCAGGAAGAGCGCTGGGCAAAGTGGGACGAGCCGGCCATCAAGGCAGCAATCGAAGCTGCTGGCGGCACCTACATCTCGAATGACGCGAAGTCGTCGGCTGAGACCCAGGCAACCAACCTCGAGAACCTCATCTCGCAGGGCGCAAAGGCACTCATCGTGCTCGCACAGGACGGCACGGCCATCAAGCCGGCAGTGTCCAGCGCAATCGAGGCCGGCGTGCCGGTCGTTGCGTACGACCGCCTGATCGAGGAGCCGAAGGCCCTCTACCTCACGTTCGACAACAAGGGTGTCGGCAAGCTCGAGGCCGAGGAAATCTTCAAGCGCGTCCCGAAGGGCAACTACGTCATCATCAAGGGCAACAAGGCAGACGCAAACTCTGACTTCCTCCGCGAGGGTTACGAAGAGGTCATCGGCGAGGCTGTGAAGGCCGGCGACATCAAGATCGTCAGCGAGACCTACACCGACAACTGGGACCCGAAGAACGCACAGGCAACAATGGAGCAGGTGCTGACCGCTGAGGGCAACAAGGTCGACGCAGTTCTCGCAGAGAACGACGGCATGGCCGGTGGCGCAATCGCCGCTCTCGAGGCCCAGGGTCTCGCGGGCAAGGTTGCAGTGTCGGGTCAGGACGCCGAGCAGGCAGCCCTGAACCGCGTTGCTCTCGGTTCCCAGTCGCTGACCGTCTGGAAGGACGCTCGCGAGCTCGGCAAGGCAGCCGGTGAGGCTGCTGTCGCACTCTGTGGCAACCCGGACGCATCGGCAATCTCCGGTGCTGCACCGTTCACCACGCCCGGTGGCAACTCCATCTCGTCCATCTTCCTCACGCCGAAGCCGATCACCCAGGACAACCTGGGCGAAGTGATCGACGCCGGTTGGACGACCAAGGAGAACGTCTGCAACGGCGTTGCTGCAGGTTCGGTGGCCGCTTGCCCGTGATCGGGCAACCGCACACGTGAAACGCGACGTGCCCCCCGCCCCCAGGGGTGGGGGGCACGTTCTTGTTGTGACCACATCCCGACAGATTCCATGGAGTACCTAACGTGACGGACACGACTCAGGGGACCACCAACAATCCCGCAACGGAGACGCGCCGCGACTGGCGTTCGTTCCTCGCCTCGACCGAGGTGGACACGCGGCTCGCCGGAATGATCGCTGCCCTTGCAGTGATCTGGGTGGCGTTCCACATCCTCTCGGGCGGTGATTTCCTCACGTCCAGGAACCTCTGGAACCTGTCGGTGCAGAGTTCGTCCATCGCCGTCATGGCGACGGGCATGGTGCTCATCATCGTGTCGCGCAACATCGACCTCTCCGTGGGGTCGCTGCTCGGCTTCCTCGGGTACGTCATGGCCATGGTGCAGACCCGTTGGATCCCCGAGACCTTTGGTCTCGGCAACGGCCGGTGGTACACCTGGATCGTCGCCCTCGCAGTGGGTGTCGCGCTCGGCGCCCTGCTCGGCGCCGTGCAGGGGTCCGTCATCGCTTACGGAGGGGTTCCCGCCTTCATCGTCACCCTCGGTGGTTTCCTCGTGTGGCGCGGTCTCATCTTCCGGATGGGGGAGCAGGGCCAGACGCTCTCGCCACTCGACAAGACCTTCCGTCTCGTCGGAGGCGGACCGAACGGGTCGCTCGGGGAGACGCGCAGCTGGATTCTCTGCGTTCTCGGCTGTGCCGCAACGTGCGCATCGATCTGGTTCGCGCGCCGCCGTCGCCTCCGCTACGACCTGGCCACGAGGCCGGTGTCGGTGGACATCGGCCTCGCAGTGATCGGCAGCGCGGTGATCATTGCCGCGGTCGCGTTCGTGGCGGTCGGATACGAGTCGCCGATCACGAAGGCACCCACCGGCGTCGCCTACCCGGTCGTCATCGTCATCCTCGTCACCATGGGGATGGTGTACCTGTCCCGGCGCCGCCGGTTCGGTCGCTACGTCTACGCGATCGGTGGCAACCCCGAGGCCGCCGAACTCGGTGGCATCGACACCCGCCGCACGTTGATGATGACCTACGTGCTGATGGGCGTGCTGTGCGCCGTCAGCGCGGCAATCCAGACCGCACGACTCAACTCGGCGGTCACCAACCTCGGCGTGCAGAACGAACTCGACGTCATCTCTGCAGCCGTCATCGGCGGAACGTCCTTTGCCGGAGGCATCGGAACGATCACCGGGGCCGTCATCGGTGCGGTCATCATGCAGTCGCTGCGCTCCGGCATGGTGCTTCTCCGGATCGACTCACCGTCGCAGGACATCGTGGTGGGCATCGTCCTGATCACGGCCGTCACGATCGATGCCGCCCTCCGCGTGGGCAGGCGCCGCACGGTCGCTGTCGCTTTGACGGTCGGTCTGGCCCTTGCCGCCCTCATCATCCAGACAGGCCGCCAATGAGCGAGGAGTCAACAATGCCCGGTTCTTCTGCTTCCGTCACCCCGCTCGTCGAGATGCGGGACATGTACGTGTCCTTCGGCGGTCTGCACGCGGTGGACGGCGTCACGATCAGCCTGAACCCCGGCGAGGTCGTCGCCCTCGTGGGCGGCAACGGTGCCGGCAAGTCCACCTTGATGCACACGCTCGCCGGTGCGCGCCCCGCCGACTCCGGCCAGATTCTCGTGAACGGGAAGGAGGTCACCATCGCCAACCCGAGGGACGCTCGCGCCCACGGCATCGAGGTGATCTACCAGAAGCTCGCTCTCGCGGACAACATCGACGCGGCCGGCAACCTGTTCCTCGGCCGCGAACTGCGCACGTCTCTCGGCGCGCTTGATGATTCCGCCATGGCGTCGGCCACGCGCGACGTGATGAAGCGGCTCAACCCCCGGTTCAGGAACCTCAGCACGCCGGTGCGTTCGCTCT
>JBEGJV010000046.1:0-16084 GCA_041184385.1 Actinomycetota bacterium | reverse complement strand
ATCTGGCATAAGTGCCACAACTTTTTTAGCGAGTTCTTGCATTGCGTGTCATACGCAGGGTGGCCGAGGCCGTACCAATGATAAATCGGATGCCGTAGTATTTCAGCAGTTACTGCGATTATCTGTGCCCGGTGAAGGTCCTGATGGCGCACCGAACCCTCATCCGAATTATGGCGATCAGTTACAAGTATTCGGCGTCAATGTCGGACTGAAGGACAACCTTAAACCTGGCGAAGCTGATTTATATATTGATTGGATAGCTGAGCATTCACTTTTGCTGATGGTTCATCGATAGAACTTCGCAAGCCCAAAGTTCGCTTGGAGAAGCTGAACTTCGGGCCGCTAGCGAAAGACGTAATGACCTCGCTGCGGAACTCGCAGGCAATATTTGGTTTAGGTTATATCGAAGCAATTAGCGAGTCGGATATTCTGGCACTAGCTGAAGGACAGAAAACGCAAGGTCTGAATGGTCGGCCGAATTATGTGCGCGATGATATTAATAAGCGCGTTGCATTAGGTCGGTTTGGTTGGAAAGCAAATCAGCCGAGTGTGCGCCAACAAATCGTCGCTGCTTTTCATGGTGATATGGGCGTCACATCCTCGTTGTATATCGAAGAAAATTGTCCACCTATACAAAAAGAGTGTCGTGCTATGCCGCCCGGTAATCGTCCTGAGTTATTGGACTATGCATGGGATCATCTCAATTTCTGGCAAGTGGCGCTTGATGCACCACCACCGCGTAATCAAGAGAGCGAAAGCGTAAAACGAGGCGAGAAATTATTCAATCAATCGCGCTGTGCCCAGTGTCATGTACCTGAATTAAAGACGGGTGAATATCCAGTATTGCCAGCGCTTGCAAAACGCACCTTCCATCCTTATACCGATCTGTTACTGCACGATATGGGTCCAGGCTTGGCAGACGGACGTCCTGATTTCAAAGCTGGCCCACGCGATTGGCGCACAGCTCCACTCTGGGGAATTGGCGTATCGGAGCAAGTCAACGGTAGTCCTCATCTCTTACATGATGGACGTGCACGCAATGTTCTTGAAGCGATTCTCTGGCATGGCGGTGAAGCTAAAGTATCGCGCGATATATTTGCCGGCTTGAGTAAAGCAGAGCGTGATGATCTGATCGCCTTTGTGAATTCACTTTAAATCAAATAGCGCTGATCCCATGACGCGCTCACAACAAATTCGCTACTTCGTGCTGGCGTTTTTTCTGTATTTATTCTTCCGTCATTGGCTAGGCCCTAAATTGAATCTTGAGGGTTGGTCGTTGACGATTAGCTCCTATGTGTTTGCTGTCGTGATTGCTACGATGTATTTGTATTGGGTACTCAAACGTGCTGCGCGCCCATCAGAAGAAAAGGATGCGGTCTCGCACCGCGCACGGGCAATGGCGCAGATACCGGGCCTGATCGCGCGCATCACGGGCACCGCGCCCGAGTGACTCACCAACCGCGCAGGTCGACGGGCCAGGTGCCGAGGACGTTGCCGTAGGTGTCGGCCACGTAGGCAACGTCGTGCATTGCCATCGTGGGGTCGATGTGGGCCGGCGTCACGAAGACGCGTTCGCCCACCTTCGGCTGCGGCGTCCCCTCGTTCGGCGAGAAAGTGATGTGCTCGTCGCTGCAGAACCACACGCTGTGCCCGTCGATGGACGGGTTGCCGTGGTCCATGCCGAGCGACTTGAGACCGACATCGCACACGGACCATGAACCGTTCGCCGAGATGACGGTGCCGACAACCCACATTGCCTGTGCGAAGGGGCTGCCGAGCTGGCCGTACTGGGTGTCCATCAGCGCGTAACTGCCCGCCTGCACCTCGTTCACCGTTGTGCCGGCGAACATGTCGTAGGTGCCGGTGCCTCCTGCCGACACGATGTCGCCACCGACATCGGCATGCGCAGCAGCGAGCAGTGCCATCGATTCGTGCACCTTCCGCTTCTTCTCGTCGCGGTCGGCGACCATCATGAGGTGGCCCTCGTACCCCATGACGCCGCGCACATTGATGCCGCGCACGCGCGCGGAGTCGGCGAGCCAACCCGCATCCTGGGGAGCGATGCCGCAACGGGGGAGACCCACGTTCACGTCGATGAGGACATTGCGGATACCGGCCCTGTCCGCTGCGTCGAGAGTGTCGCGGGAATCGACCGCAACGGTGATGAGTGCGTCGTCCTGTGCAGCGGCGAGCGCGGCGAGGCGTTGCGGGTCGACCGTCTCGTTGGCGAGCAGCAGGTCGTTGCCGACGCCGGCCTTCACCAGGCCGAGGATCTCGCGCGGCGTGGCGCACGTGAACGAGTTGTGACCCTTCAGCACCTGTTCGGCCGCGATGCCCGACGACTTGTGGGCCTTCACGTGCGGCCGGAGCCTGTGACCGGGGTGGACGGTCGCCATCGCGTCGAGGTTCCGTCTCATGATCTCGATGTCGATGACCACCGCGGGCGTGGGGAGATCGTTGATGTGCACGTGCCGGTGAAGGGACTCGAACCCCCAACACGCAGGACCTAAACCTGCTGCCTCTGCCAATTGGGCTACACCGGCGTGTGGGCACAGGGTACCCGCGCGGGTGTCCGGGTGGCAGACTGGTGAGGTGACTCTTGCTGATGCTTCCCTCGACACGAACACGCTCATCTCCCAGTTGGGACTCGCCGATTCGGTGGTGGACACGGCGTCACTCGAGAACAGCGTCAAGCGGTTCGCGGCCCAGAACATCGTTCTCCCGACGTTCGCCCAGCTCGCCGACCCGTCGACCATCGATCCCTCGATCACGACGGGCGTCGACAAGAACGCGGCCGACCCGCGCAACCTCTTCCGTGTCCACTGGTACAACGACCTGAACGGTGACCGCGTGGACGTCCCGAACCATGTGGTCCTGCCGTCGTCGCTCACGGGTGTCGACAGCCCCATCATCGTGGTGTTCGGCGACCGCTTCCCCATGATCACGGCCCACAAGGTGCTCGCCGCGTACTCGTGCTTCGCGCCACGCGTCATCACCGGTCAGTTCGACCCCACCCGCCACCGTGCGGTGTGGCCGTCGACCGGCAACTATGCGCGCGGCGGCATCGCCATCAGCCGACTGATGAACTCGCGCGGCGTCGCCGTTCTCCCCGCCGGAATGTCCAAGGAGCGTTTCGACTGGCTCGACCGGTGGGTCACGGACCCCGCCGACGTGGTGCGCACGCCGGGCACCGAGAGCAACGTGAAGGAGATCTACGACGCGTGCAACGAGATGGCGAAGGACCCGGGCAACTTCATCCTGAACCAGTTCTGCGAGTTCGGCAATCCGGTCGGTCATTATGAGGTGACCGGTCGTGCGCTGGCCCACGCCTACGAGCACGTGAAGGCGAACGGCCACTCGAATCTTCGCCTCGCGGCATTCACTTCCGCCACGGGTTCCGCCGGCACGATCTCCGCTGGCGACCGCCTGAAGGACCTGTACGGCACGAAGATCGTCGCCGTGGAGGCCCTCGAGTGCCCCACGATGCTGGAGAACGGGTTCGGCGAGCACAACATCCAGGGCATCGGCGACAAGCACATCCCGCTCATCCACAACGTGATGAACACCGATCTCGTGGTCGGTGTGTCCGACAAGGCAACGGACGAACTGGACGTCGTGTTCAACACGCCGGCGGGGCAGAAGTACCTCGCGGACCGTCACGGCGCATCCGCCGGACTCATCGACGCACTCACGCACTTCGGGTTCTCGTCCATCTGCAACGTGATCGCGGCGATAAAGACCGCCAAGATGCTGAACCTCGGCGCCAACGATGCCATCGTCACCGTGGCAACCGACGGGAGCGCGCTGTACCCGAGCGAGCGCGAGAAGACGATTGCCCGTCGTTACTCGAACAACTTCACGGCTGTTGATGCAGCCGAAGCCGTGGGCGAGCACCTGTCCTCCATCGACACCGGGAACATGATCGAGTGCACCGAGCGCGACCGCAACCGCATCTTCAACCTCGGGTACTACACGTGGGTGGAGCAGCAGAACACGCCGCTCGATGTCTTCGAGGCGCGCCGCTCACAGGATTTCTGGCGAGGACTGCGCCGTTACGCGCCGGTGTGGGACGAACTCATCGTCGAGTTCAACGCCCGCGTCGCAAAGGCCCGCTGACCCGGCCATGACGGCGCTCGACCGTCCCGTTGTCACGGGAATGGTCTGTGCCGCGTGCGACTCGGTCCTGCCGGTCTCGTCGAACGTCCTCGTCTGCCCGCACGCGACACCCGACGACCGTCACCACGTCCTGCACTTCGTGTCCGAGGTCGCACCGTTCAGGCCCGTCGATAACGACAACCCGTTCGTCGCGTACCGCCGGTACCTCGCAGTTGATGCGTACGGCGAGGCGGTCGGACTGCCGGATGACCGGAGACTCGCGATCATCAACGATCTCGACACCCGGGTGGCGGCGGTCTGCGGCACTGGCTTCCGCAAGACGCCGTTGACCCGTTCGGCCGGGTTGTCGGACCGTCTGGGGTTCACGGGACACGGCGGAGTGTGGGTGAAGGACGAGACGAACAACGTGGCCGGCTCGCACAAGGCACGGCACCTGTTCACCGAGATGGTGCAGTTGCTCATGTCCGAGGCCGCGGGAACTTCTCGCTGGAACGCGACGTCGCGTCCGCGTCTTGCCATCGCATCGTGCGGCAACGCCGCGATCGCAGCCTCCACCATCGCCCGCGCCGTGGAGTGGCCGATCGACGTGTTCGTCCCGCCCTCGGCATCGGCGAACGTCCTCGAGCATCTCGACGCACTCGGCGCCACCGTCACAGTGTGCCCGCGCAGGGAAGCCGACCCCGCCGGTGACCCGTGCGTCTTCCGGTTCCGAGAGGCCGTCGCGGCAGGTTCCGTCCCGTTCGGTGTGCAAGGAACGGAGAACGCGTGGTGCCGCGACGGTGGCCGCACCATCGGGTGGGAGATCACCGATGTCATGGACCACCGTGCCGACCGTGTCTTCGTGCAGGTGGGCGGTGGTGCCTTCGCCGCGTGCGTGGGGTCGTCACTGAAGTCCGCCGGCGTCCACCCGATGCTGCATGCCGTGCAGGCAGCCGGCTGCGCGCCCCTCGAACGGGCATGGCGCCGCGCGATCGCCACCGGCGGTGTGCACAACGTCGGTGTCAGGTGGTCGGAATGCATGTGGCCGTGGGAGGACGAACCCCGTTCGCTCGCCGATGGCATCCTCGACGACGAGACGTACGACTGGATCGGCGTGCTCGACGCCATGGCAGACACCGGCGGCTCGCCGGTCGTGGCGAGCGAGGAGCACATCGTCGAGGCTCACCGACTTGCGCGCGAACTCACCGACATCAACGTGAGCCCCACGGGCAGTGCGGGACTCGCGGGCATTCTTGCGATCCGTGACCACATCGCCGACGATGAGCGCGTGGTGGTTGTCTTCAGCGGCGTGATGCGTTAGGAAACAACCATGGCACGCATCAACAAGGGGCGCTGGTCGGCGGACACCGGCACGGACGGGAAGGTTCTCTTCCTCATCGGAATGCGAATCAACCAAGCGTGGAAGGTGTGGGCGTGGGCGCCGGTGTTCGTCGCGATGCCGCGCATGCTCATCGAGTTGCAGAAGAACCGGTCACTGGGTCTCGTGGGAAAGCCACGAACGCTCGTGTCCGGCCGCACGATCATGGTGCTGCAGTACTGGGAATCGTTCGACAAGCTGAACGCGTACGCGCGTTCGGGGGAGAACTCGCATCTCCCCGCATGGAGGGCCTTCAACCGCCGCATCCGGGACAACGGATCGGTCGGCATCTTCCACGAGACGTACCAGCTGTCCGACGCGACACTCGAGACGGTGTACGGGAACATGCCCGAGTTCGGTCTCGGTGCAGTCACGGGCGTCGTGCCCGCCGGAAAGCGCGGCCAGACCTCGACCGCCCGGCTGAAGGGCGCCGATCCCGAGGCACCGGCAGTCGAACCGTACTGACGGGCGCGACCGCGTCAGTCGACGTGTCGTTGGTCGGCCTCGACCTCGTGCAGTTTCCCGGTCTCCACGTCGTAGACGAAACCGCGGATGTGCTCCTTCTCGACGATGAAGGGACTCGAGTGCAGTCTCGACATGCTCTGGCGCACGTCGTCGTAAGGGTCGGCAAAGGTTTCGATGGCCCACCAGGGCTTGATTCCGCATTCCTTCTCGATCTCGGCCTTGAACCCGTCCTCGCTGACGACCTGCAGACCGCAGTTCGTGTGGTGGATCAGGACGATCTCCTGCGTCTTCATGAGCCGCTGCGAGACGACGAGCGAACGGATGACATCGTCGGTGACAACCCCACCGGCGTTCCGGATGATGTGTGCATCGCCGTGGTCAAGACCGAGCATCTGGAAGATGTCCATGCGGCTGTCCATGCAGGCCACGATCGCCAGGTGCCGGCGGGGACGCAACGGCAGGCCGTGGTCGGCGAACTCCGCGACGAACTGGTCGTTGTGCCCGAGGAGTTCGTCGGTGTTGGGGGTGAAGTCACTGGTGGGGGGCACCTGTCCATTATGGCCGAGCAGGTAGCCTTCGGGGCATGAGCACACCCGGCATGCCCGTTTCCTTCGATGGCAACAACGACCCCAGCGCCAACATCTTCACGCGCCTCCTCAAGAACCGTGTCGTCATGCTCGGCACCGACGTGAACGACGACATCGCGAACCAGTTGTGCGCCCAGTTGCTCTACCTCGAGGGTGAAGACCCGAACGCAGACATCTGGCTCTACATCAACAGCCCCGGCGGCTCGGTCACGGCCGGCATGGCCATCTACGACACGATGCAGTTCGTCAGTTGCGACGTCGCGACTGTCTGCATGGGTCTCGCCGCATCGATGGGCCAGTTCCTCCTCACCGCCGGTGC
Organism: Actinomycetota bacterium; assembly: GCA_041184385.1. GTDB lineage: Bacteria > Actinomycetota > Acidimicrobiia > Acidimicrobiales > Ilumatobacteraceae > UBA2093. Next base: position 9,240 of record JBEGJV010000046.1, on the reverse strand, counting down.
CCCCGGCAAGCGCTACACGCTGCCGAACGCGCGCATCATGATGCACCAGCCTCTTGCCGGCCTTCGCGGCCAGGCGTCCGACATCGCCATCCAGGCGGAACAGCTCCGCTACACGAAGAAGCGCATGGCCGAGCTGATCGCGCACCACTCCGGCCAGAGCCTCGAGAAGATCCAGGCCGACAGCGAGCGTGACAACTGGTTCACCGCCGAGGAAGCCAAGGAGTACGGCCTCGTCGACTCCGTCATCCTGAAGCGCGGCCAGATCATCTGACCCGGCCGGCCGGGTCGCCGGCCGTGCTCCCTCGTCAGGGGGCGATTGTCGTTGTCGCCGCGGGCACTGTCGTGGTGGTCGGCGGCACGGTGCGCGGCGGGGCGACCGTCTGGCCCGTGGTGATGTCCACGGCGCACGTGCTGATCACCCAGTCCTTCACGTTCAGAGCGGCCTGGTTCGACTTGTAGGTGTCGTCGGCGAGCTTCTGAACGGCGACCGGGTCCTTGGCGTCGAGCTTCTCCGCCTGTCGCAGGACATCCGTGAGGGCCTTCAGGTCCTTCTCGATGGAGAGGGGGGCCAACTCGAGGAGCCGCTCGTAGCGGTTGACCATCGCACTGGCCTCGGTCTTCGTGGTGATCGGCAGGCCGATGCCCGGTATCTCCTTGCCGAGCTGACGGCAGAACGCGGTCCCGGTTCTCTCTGACGAGCCGCACGAGGCAAGAAGCGTCGACACAACGAGAGCGACTGCCGTCAACCGGGGAAGCCGCGCACACATGGCCCCGATTCTGTCAGAACCATTTCCCGGGGGGACTGCACATGTACGCGGCTGTTTCGTCATCAACACTCCACGGAGTGTTCGGTGCACCGATCACGGTGGAAGTCCACATCGGCCACGGACTGCCGGGGTTCTCGATCGTCGGTCAGCCCGATGAAGCATGCCGCGAGTCGCGTGACCGCGTGCGCGCCGCCCTTCTGTGCTCGGGTCACGAGTGGCCGAACCGCCGCATCACCGTGAACCTCTCCGGCGACGGCGAGAAGAAGGGCGGGGCAACCGCAGACCTCGCGATAGCGGTGGGTGTCCTCATTGCCGAGGGGAAGATCGAGCAAGGGGCCGTCGACCACCTGGCGTTCGTGGGGGAGCTCGGGCTCGACGGATCGTTGCGCGCAACATCGGGGATCGCGCCGCTCTCGTACTCCGCCCGCGCCGAATCGGTGGTGGTGCCGATGGTCTCGGTGCACGAGGCCAGGATCGCGGTGGGCGACAGGGCGATCGGTGTGTCGACCCTGCGGCAGGTGTGCGCGGTCCTGGCAGGCGGAGAACCATGGCCGGATACGGGCATTGCCCCTCACCGTGTGCTCGCCGATGTCCCGCCCGACATGGCGGACGTGATGGGCCAGGAGAACGCGAAGTTCGCGATGGAGGTGGCGGCGGCCGGCTTCCATCATGTGCTGATGGTCGGCCCGCCCGGCGCGGGGAAGTCGATGCTCGCGCACCGCATGCCCGGAATCCTCCCGCGCCTCGGCACTGCGGAATCGTTCGAGACATCGATGGTCCGCAGTGCGGCAGGCCTGCCCGCCGTCAACCCTCCCTCGCTCGTGCCGCCGTTCCGCGCACCCCACCACACGTCGACGACGGTGTCCGTGGTGGGCGGCGGAAGCCCGGTGAGGCCGGGGGAGATATCTCTGGCGCACAACGGTGTGCTCTTCCTCGACGAGATGGGCGAGTTCGCTCCTTCGCTGCTCGACGCACTGCGCCAGCCGCTCGAGGAGGGCGAGGTCCGCGTCGCGCGTGCCCGCGGTTGCGTCACGTTGCCCGCGCGGTTCCTCCTCATCGGGGCCAGCAATCCGTGCCCGTGCGCGAACGAGATGGTCACGTCCTGCACGTGCACCCCACAGATGCGCCACAGGTACCTGCGACGGTTCAGCGGCCCGTTGCTCGACCGCTTCGACATCCGCATCAACCTCGCGAGACCGGCGTTGTCCGGCATGGTCACCGCCGAACCGGGCGAACCGTCGGCAGCAATCGCCGACCGGGTCTCCGCGGCCCGCTCGCGTGCCGTGGAACGTCAGGGCGCGCCGAACGCGATGATCGCGCCGCATCTTCTCGAGAGGCATGCACCGTTGACGCAGGCGGCGCGAGACGTGATCGAGGCGCGGCTCGCCCGCGGTGACCTCACCGCACGCGGGTACCACCGTGTCCGTCGCGTCGCACGGACGATCGCCGACCTCCGTGGTGACCACGCAGTGGTGGAACAGGAGCATGTGGAGAGTGCAATCGCCATGCGCGCGGAGCTGACCGGCCGGTGAGCGCCGCGGCCCTGGCGGCACTCCCGCTCCAGACGCATCACCGCCTGCGGAAACTCATCGCCTGCGGTGACCCGGTGGACGTGTTCCGTGCCATCGCCGCGGGGCAGAGGGTGACGGGCGGGATCGACGAACGTGTCTGGCATGCGTGGAGGAACGTGGCCGGTCTCGACGAGATGATGGCCCGACGCTGCGGGGAGCACGGGATCTCGGTGGTGTGCTCGCGTGATGATGACTACCCGACGTCCATCATTGATGACCGCGAGGCGCCGGCGGTGTTGTTCTACAGGGGTGACCTCTCCGCGCTGCGGCGCAGGCGGGTCGGCATCATCGGCACCCGAACTGCATCGTTGTCCGGCTGCAACTTCGCCCGCACGCTCGGCCGCGACCTCGCACTGAACGACGTCGCCGTGGTGTCGGGTCTCGCGCGGGGGATAGACGTCCACGCGCACCGCGGTGTGTGCGACGTGGGGACCGGTGCCGCCGTTGCCGTTGTGGCGTGCGGGCTCGACGTGGTCTACCCGCCCGAGCACGAACTCGAGTGGGACGACGTCGCCCGTCGTGGCGTCCTGTTGACCGAAGCACCGCCCGGCACTGCGCCGGAGACACACCGATTCCCGTTGCGCAACCGCATACTCGCCGCACTCAGCGAGGTGCTGGTGGTGGTCGAGTCACGGGCGCGCGGAGGGTCGATGATCACGGTCCGCGAGGCCATGAAACGTGACGTCACCGTGATGGCTGTGCCGGGGTCACCGCACGCCCCGGTCAGTGACGGGACGAACGCGTTGCTGAAGGACGGGTGCGAACCGGTGACCGACGTCGACGATGTTCTCGTGGCGCTCGGGTTGTCATCGGGTTCGTCGCGTCGCGGAGCGGACATGCGCGAGGCTCCCACACCCGCAGAACGGGACGTTCTCGCCGCCGGCACCACGAGGGCCGTCACCGTTGACGAGATCGTCATGACCATCGGCATCCCCGTCTTCGAAGCGGGTGTGTTGCTCGGCCGGCTCGAACTGAAGGGATGGGTGCAGCAGGTCAATGGTTGGTGGGAGGCACTCACCTAGCAACCGCGTGCAAGTACGGTGGGGCACATGGGCGGAGCAGCCAGGGCGACATCACGCACCACCACGGAGGCGTTCGAGATCCCCCGCTACGTGCGCACACTCCGCGTTGCGGATGCAACCAGGCAGATGCGGTCCGCCGAGCTGGAAGCTGCCGCCCGTCATTTCGCGGGGGCCGGCGTGCACGACCCCCGGCTGGTCGAGGCCTCCCATGTGTCCGGGTACGTGGAGTCGATGGAGAGCAGCGGGTACACCGTGGAGACCGTGGCCCAGGCAGCGACGGTCCTGTCGTCCTACTTCGCATGGCACTGCCGCGAGTTCCCGGCGAAGCGGGGGGAGCCTGCTCGGGTGAACGTGGGCAAGGCCGCCGCACCGGTGCACTCCCCGAGATGCCCTGACTGTGGGCGCGTGCAGGTGACGGCGGCAGACCGTGGCTCGAACCTGAAGGGAACGTGCGCCGAACGCGACTCGCGTCTGCCGCAGTGGCGAGTTGCCGAGTACGAATCATCACTCACCGCGTCGGCCGCAAACACACGTGCCGCGTACAGACGCGACACGGAACTTTTTGCCGAGTGGATGCTCAACGCGAGTACCTCGCCGTGCTCCACGGCGCCGGTGCGACATCGCGCACCATTGCCCGCCGGATTGCGTCGTTGCGCCGTTACTTCACGTGGGCGGTGCGCGAGGGGATCGCGGGGTCCGACCCCACCGCCGCCGTGCACACGCCGGCCACCAAGGGACGTCTGCCGAGACCGATCGACGTGGACACCATCGCGTCACTCGTCTCCACCGAGGACGAATCAGCGCCCGAATGGCGCCGTGCCCGCGACCGGGCGGTGCTCGAGATCCTCTACGGCAGCGGCCTGCGCGTGTCGGAGGTGTGCGGGCTCACGCTGCAGAGCGTCGGCAACAACGGCACCACCGTGCGCGTGATGGGCAAGGGCTCCAAGGAGCGGATCGTCCCGCTCAGCAACCAGGCGATCCGCGCGATTGAACGCTGGTCGAAGGTGCGACGCGAACTCGTCACGGAGAAGAAGGTGGCGACCTTGTTCCTGACCGCGCGCGGCAACGGCATCACTCGTCGCGACGTCGCCCGTCTGCTCGATGATGCGGCCGAACGTGTCGGTCTCCCCGGCGGCACCCACCCGCACGCGCTCCGCCACTCGTTCGCCACGCACCTCATGGACAACGGTGCCGACACGCGCAGCATCCAGGAGCTCCTCGGCCACAGCGACGCCAGCACCACGCAGCGCTACACGCACGTCAGCAAGGAGAAGCTCCGTCTGGCCTATTCGGAGACGCACCCGCGCGCATGAACGCCATCCCGCAGAGATTCGGCATCGAGTCCGCCTGGCAGTCATGGCACGACTCGAAGGAACCGATGGCGCGCGAGTGGCTCGTCGTCCACTACGCGTCGCTCGTGAAGTTCGTGGCGGGTCGACTCGCGGCCGGTCTCCCGCGCAGCGTCGACACGGGCGATCTCGTCAGTGCGGGTGTGTTCGGGTTGATGAACGCGATCGAACGCTTCGACCCGGCGAACGGAGCGAAGTTCGAGACGTACGCCATCCCGCGCATCCGCGGCGCCATCCTCGACAGCCTGCGCGCACTCGACTGGGTACCGCGTTCGGTCAGGTCGCGCTCGCGGTCCGTTCAGGACGCCATCTCCACCCTTGAGCACGAGCTGGGCCGCACGCCGACGGACGAGGAGATCGCGTCGTCACTGAAGATCACCACGGAGGAACTGGAGCAGTGGCTGGCCGACATCGCCGCCGGTTCCGTGGGTCCGCTCGACCACGTGGCGATGGACTCGACACCCAGCGAGAACACGAACGAGATGCAGCCCGGCCATGCGCTCGAGCAGCAGGAACTGCGCGACGCGATGCGCTCGGAAATCACGAGGCTCCCCGAACGGGAGCAGGCCGTGCTCATCCTCTACTACGAGGACGGCCTGACGCTTGCCGAGATCGGCGAGGCTCTCGGCGTCACGGAGAGCAGGGTGAGCCAGATCCACACGAAGGCGGTCCTGCAACTGCGCTCGCGCCTCGCCTCGGCCGGAATGGCCTGAGGAACCGGGACGCCGTCGCGTTCCATCCACGGATTCAGCCTCATTCACACATTCACGGGGTGCTGCTGCGTCTCGTCTTGTTGTTCCAGTTCTGCGTGGCGTCGTCACCGTCCGCCGTGCTTCCCGGGCCCGTCGTGCGCCCGTTCGTGGCACCCGCATGCGAGAGGTGCGCCGGTCACCGCGGCGTCACGGTGGCAGTCACGGGTCCGGTGCGCGCGCTGCTCGACGGCATCGTCACCTTTGACGGTCAGGTCGGAACACGCAGGTTCACGGTCATGCGGGTGGGGCCGGACGTGCGTCTCACGTACGGTGACCTCGCGGGGCAACGATGGGAGACAGGCACGGTGGTGCCGCGCGGGACGGTGATCGGCACCTCCGCCGGGCTCTTGTACCTCGGGGTCCGCAGGGGAGACCGGCCCATCGACCCGGGTCTCGTGGTGGGAAGAGCGGGGCCCAGATTGCTCCCCCCGGCGGCGCTTTCCTGCCCCGGCGGACCCTTTTGGCCCGCTGGATTGCCCCGATAGCATGGCCAACGGCCCCGGAGCCCCGGGACCACGACAAATACATGCACTCAGGCCACCTGCGGTCGCTTCGGCGTCGGACCTGTGTGTGGGAAACCGCAGAAGGAGAAAATCATGGCCGTCGTCACCATGCGACAGATGCTCGAGGCTGGGGTCCACTTCGGACACCAGACCCGCCGTTGGAACCCCAAGATGAAGCAGTTCATCTTCGGCGAGAAGAACGGCATCCACATCATCAACCTCGACCAGACGCTCGAGCGCACCGAGACCGCCTACGCATTCGTGCGTGACCTCGTGGCGAACGGCGGCACCGTGCTGTTCGTCGGCACGAAGAAGCAGGCCCAGGACCCCATCCGCAGCTACGCCGAGAAGTGCGGCATGCCGTGGATCAACGAGCGCTGGCTCGGCGGAATGCTCACCAACTTCGAGACCATCTCGAAGCGCGTCAGCAAGATGCAGGAGTACGAGCGCATGAAGGCATCGGGCGAGTTCGACGCCATGCCGAAGAAGGAAGCACTCCTTCTCACCCGTGAGCTCGAGAAGCTGCAGAAGAACCTCTCCGGCATGGCCAACATGACCCGTCGTCCCGACGCAGTGTTCGTGCTCGACACCATGAAGGAACACATCGCGGTCACCGAGGCGAACAAGCTGAAGATCCCCGTGGTCGCGGTCGTCGACTCGAACGTCGATCCCGATGCCGTGCAGTACCCCATCCCGGGCAACGACGACGCCATCCGTGCGAACGACCTTCTCACCCGCGTCATCGCCGAGGCCGTCATCGAGGGCCGCTTCATCAACCAGAAGCGCAACCCGCATGCAGCCGCGGCGGCAGCACCCGCAGCAGCCCGCACACCCGAGCAGGAGGCAGCCTTCGAGGCGCAGCAGGCCGAGGCACGCCGCCAGGCAGCAGCCCAGCAGGCCGAGCGCGAGGCCCGCCTCGCCGCGACCAAGACCACCGAAACCCCCGCGGAGTAGTCACCCCCATGTCCTACACAGCAAAAGACGTAGCGAGCCTGCGCGCCACCACGGGCGCCGGCATGATGGATTGCAAGAAGGCACTCGAGGAGAACGGCGGCGACATCGAGGCCGCCAAGCAGTGGCTCCGCGAGAAGGGTCTTGCGGCATCCGCCAAGCGCGACGACCGTGACAACGCCCAGGGTCTCGTGTCGATCCTCGTCGAGGGCAACGTCGCAGCGATGGTGCACATGAAGTGCGAGACCGACTTCGTCGCATCCAGCGACGGGTTCAAGGACGCCGCGCTCGCGCTCACGAAGGCCGTCCTCGCAAAGGGCGAGGCAGCAGTGGCCGAGCAGGCTGCGGTCATCGACGACCTGAAGATCACCCTCAAGGAGAAGATCGAGGTGGGCTCCGTCGTGCGTTACGAGGCTGCAGCCGGCAACGTCATCGACATCTACGAGCACATCCAGGGCGGTCGCGGCGTGAACGGCGTTCTCGTCGAGATGTCCGGCGCAACCCAGGAACTCGCACACGACGTGGCCGTGCACATCGCGTTCGCGCGTCCGAAGTACCTGAAGCGCGATGACGTCCCGGCGGACGTGCTGGAGAAGGAGCGCCAGACGCTCGAGACCATCACCCGCAACGAGGGCAAGCCCGAGAACGCGATTGCAAAGATCGTCGACGGCCGCATCGGCGGTTTCTACAAGGACATCTGCCTGCTCGAGCAGCCGTACGCCAAGGACGACAAGGTGAGCATCGAGAAGCTCATCGGTTCGGCAACAATCGTGCGCTTCGCACAGCTGGAGATCGGCTGACATGTCGGGGAGGCCGGCCTGGTCACGCGTGGTGCTGAAGCTCTCGGGCGAGGCACTTGCTGAACCGACCGGTTTCGGTCTCGACAACTCGGTCCTCACGCAGGTGGCGCAGGAAGTGCGCGAGGCCCGCGAGGAACTGAAAGTAGACATCGCCATCGTCGTCGGTGGCGGAAACTTCTGGCGCGGCATCAAGGGTGCCGGCCAGGGCATGGACCAGGCGCAGGCCGACTTCATGGGGATGCTCGCCACGGTCATGAACGGCCTCGCACTGCAGGACGCGCTCGAACGCGCCGGCCAGCACGCACGCGTCATGTCGGCCATCGAGATGCCGAAGGTCGCCGAGCCCTACATCCGCCGCCGCGCCGAGCGCCACCTCGAGAAGGGCCGCGTCGTCATCCTCGCCGGCGGCACGGGCAACCCGTTCTTCACCACGGACACCGCCGCAGCGTTGCGAGCCGCCGAGATCGACGCGCAGGCGATCCTCAAGGGGACGCACTCCGGCGTCGACGGTGTGTACACCGCCGACCCGAAGATCGACAAGAGCGCCACCCGTTACGACCGCATCAGTCACATGGACGTGATCACCAAGGGACTGAAGGTCATGGACTCCACCGCCATCACCTTCTGCATGGAGAAGAACCTTCCCATCGTGGTGTTCGACCTGCTCGCGAAGGGCAACGTCAAGTCCATCCTGCAGGGCAAGCCAGTCGGTACGCTGGTCGGGTGACCGAAGAGACACTTCTCGACGCCGTCGACAAGATGGAGCGCGCCATCGAGCACGCGCAGGGTCAGTTCGCCAGCGTCCGCACCGGACGTGCGAACCCCGCACTGGTGGAGAAACTCCTGGTGGATTACTACGGCGCCCCCACCCCGCTGCAGCAGCTGGCCGGGTTCCAGGTGCCGGAGGCACGCACCCTGGTGGTGAAGCCCCATGACCGTGGTGCGCTGGCCGCCATCGAGAAGTCGATCCGCGAGAGTGACCTCGGTCTGCAACCCTCGAACGACGGCATCGTCATCCGCCTCTCCTTCCCGGCGCTCACCGAGGAGCGCCGCAAGGAGTACGTGAAGGTCGTGAAGAACATGGCCGAGGATGCCCGCATTGCGGTGCGCAACATCCGCCGTGACGCCCGCAAGACCCTGGAAACAGCCGAGAAGAACTCCGAGATCTCGAAGGACGACCTTGAGCGCGCCGAGAAGGAACTGGACAAGCTGACCCAGGACCACGTGGCCAACATCGACAAGGCCGTTGCCCGCAAAGAGCAGGAATTGCTCGAGGTCTAGCCCCCGGGGATGCGGGTTGCCCACGGCGCCACCCCCGGCACAACTAGTTTGGGTGCAAACGAATCAGGGGGAACCCATGAGTGACGACATCTGGCGCAAGCGCGACGACACAACGGGCGGGGCGAAGACCCCGGACTACGGGACCGACTACGGATCCGACTTCGGCACCATCCAGTTTGCCGATGACCCCACGTCCGAGCCCGCGATCACGTTCGCTGACACAGACTCCACCGGGCTGCCGCAC
>JBEGJV010000045.1:0-10868 GCA_041184385.1 Actinomycetota bacterium | reverse complement strand
CCGGAGGAGTTCCGCGCCGCCGTGCGATCGGCGCGGACTCCTCCGGCATCTGGTCGAGCGGCATGGGCAGGTCGTGGTCCTCCGCCAGGACCTCGGGGGCGAATCCCTCGCTGATCACTTGCTGGCGCGCTAGTCCCTCGGGGTTGCCGCCGAGAAGGATGTCGACGCCTCGTCCCGCCATGTTCGTGGCGACGGTCACCGCACCGAGCTGGCCGGCCTGCGTGACGATCTGTGCCTCGCGCGTGTGCTGCTTGGCGTTCAGCACCTCGTGGCGTACGCCGCGCTTCGTGAGCTCGCGGCTGAGGTGCTCGCTCTTCTCCACGCTGATCGTGCCGACGAGAACCGGCTGGCCCTTCTTGTTGCGCTCGACGATGTCCTCGACCACGGCACGGAACTTCGCGTCCTCGGTCTTGAAGATGAGGTCCGCCTCGTCGCGTCGCTGCACCGCCCGGTTCGTGGGGATCGGCACCACCTGGAGACCGTAGGTGTTCACGAGTTCGGCGGCCTCGGTCTGGGCCGTGCCCGTCATGCCCGCGAGCTTGTCGTACATGCGGAAGTAGTTCTGCAGCGTGATCGTGGCGAGGGTCTGGTTCTCCTCGTTGATGCGCACGCCCTCCTTCGCCTCGACGGCCTGGTGGATGCCCTCGCTCCAGCGCCTGCCCTCGAGGATGCGGCCGGTGAACTCGTCGACGATCTTCACCTCGCCCGCCTGGACGATGTACTCCTTGTCGCGGTGGTAGAGCTCCTTCGCCTTCAGCGCGACCTGCAGCTGGTGGACGAGGTTCTGCTGCACGGCGTCGTAGAGGTTGTCCACCCCGAGCGCCTGCTCGACCTTCTCGATGCCGGTCTCGGTGGGGACGACGATGCGCTTGTCCTCCTCCACCTCGTAGTCCACCTCGCGCTGCAGGCTGCGCACGATGGATGCGAACTTGTAGTACATCTGCGCGGCGTCTGCGATGCGGCCCGAGATGATGAGCGGCGTGCGCGCCTCGTCGATGAGGATGGAGTCGACCTCGTCGACGATGGCGAAGTTGTGGCCGCGCTGCACCTTGTCGGCCATGGTGCCGGCCATGTTGTCGCGCAGGTAGTCGAACCCGAACTCGTTGTTCGTGCCGTACGTGATGTCCGCGGCGTACTCGCGGCGCTTCTCGGCCGGCGTCTCCCTGTGGCCGGGGATGATCAGGCCGACCTCGAGGCCCATGAAGCGGTGGATGCGCCCCATCCACTCGGCATGGAAACGCGCGAGGTAATCGTTCACCGTGATGACGTGGACACCCTTGCCCCCGAGTCCGTTCAGGTAGGCCGGCAACGTGGACACGAGCGTCTTGCCCTCGCCCGTCTTCATTTCCGCGACCCAACCGAAGTGGAGGGCCGCACCGCCCATGATCTGCACGTCGAAGTGGCGCTGGCCGATGACCCGGGTGGCCGCCTCGCGCATGGTGGCGAAGGCCTCGATCAGGATGTCGTCGAGTTCGGCGCCGTTTGCCAGCTTCTGGCGGAACTCCCCCGTCTTGGCCCGGAGCGCATCGTCCGACAGCGCCTTGTAGGACGCCTCCAGGGCGTTCACGTCGGGAACGAGACCCTGGAGTGCCTTGACACGCTTGCCGTCGCCGGCACGGAGGACTTTGTCGAGGAAAGACATGCGGTTTCCCATCCTACCCGTGGCCCCGCGGGCGACGGCTCGTCACCCGGGCGGGGAACACGCAAGAATCTCCCAAATGTCATCCAATCGGGCAGTGGACACGGTCATCTTCGACCTCGGCGGAGTCATCATGGCGAACGGTGGACCACGTGATTTCACCCGTCGTTACCCGGACCATGACCCGAAAGTGGTGGCCGAGATAGTGATGGGTCCGCACCACCTCGACACGGACCACCAATGGCACCGCGTGGAGCGCGGGGAGATCACTCTTGCCGAGTGCCGCGCCATCACGAAGAAGATGCTGGACGATGCCGGCATCGTGGCGACCGTCGCACCGCCCGCACAGGCGACGGGCCAGGCGGGTGCGTTCAACTTCGCACTGAGCGCGCCGATGGTGAGATTCGTCCACGACCTGAAGGAGAACGGGTTCCGCATCGGCATCCTCACCAACAACGTGCGCGAGTTCCGCGAGATGTGGTGGCCGCTCATGGACTTCGAGGACGTGTTCGACACCATCGTCGACAGTCACGAGGTCGCCATGCGCAAGCCCAACCCGGCCATCTACCACCTGACAATGAACCGTCTCGGTGCGGAACCTTCGCGCACCGCGTTCCTCGACGACCTCCAGGCGAATGTCGATGCGGCGAACGACGTCGGCATGTTCGGGATCCTCGTCGAGGAGGACCCCACCGGCGCCATCAACCGGGCACGCGAGTTGACGAACCTCTAGCGCGCGACTGACCCGAAGAGGGCGCCGAGAATCGCCGTCTTCGTGAGAGTGTTCCAGGCCTCGGCGACGTTCGGGTCGTCGTTGAACTCGATGTTCACTCGGGCGTTGATGACCCCCTGGGCCCAGAGTGCTACGCCACGCACGTCAACGGACGAATCGATCCACCGCGCCTCGATTGCCTTCGTGTAAGCGGAAGAGACCTGGTCGGCATACCCCAGATCGGTGGCGGCAACGGCCGCACGAAGTTTGGGGCGGGAAACCGCCGAACCAATCACCTCGGCGCGCAGGCGACGGGCCTCGGATCGTTCGGCGGAGAAGATGAAATCAAGGGACCTCGAGATGTTCTCCCGCAGTTCCTCCCGGCTGGAAGAGTTCTCGATGTAGGAGACGAGGAATTCCACGGCGACGGCCGTCGAACGACGGTACCTCTCGGCCTGCGCCGCGACAATGAGCCCCTCGCGGTTCGTGAACGCGCGGTACAGGATCGGTGCAGTGACGCCGCACTCCTCGGCAATCGTGTTCGTGCGGATTGCCACCTCTCCACCCTGTTCGATCACCTCGATGGCGCGCTCGAGGATCCGTTCCCGCGAGGAAGCTGACTCGAGCGCGGGAGACGACGGCATGGAAAAAACTTACGCTATTCGACCATCGCCACCGAAACGCACGAGACGTCCCCGTGGCCGACCTCGTGCAATGCCGCGACAGCGGCCCTCATGGTCGAACCGGTCGTGACCACGTCATCGATGACGACCACACGTGTCCCCTGCCGGTGACCGTGGGCCACGAAGCCAACAGCGCGCCTGCGCTCCTCGCGGGAGGCGCCTGTCTGACGGGCATCACCGACACGGCGCAAGATCCTGCGCACCCTGATGCCTGTCAATGCACCGAGATGCCGTGCGATCAACTCGGCATGGTCGACTCCCCTCCTCCTCCGGCGACGGTCTGACGTCGGCGCCCACGTGAACAGGTCGGTTCCCGCGGGAACACAGGGAACGAGGAGGGTTGCGAGCACCAACGCGTTCGCCCGTTCGTTCCGGTATTTCAACCCCAGAATCGCGTCGCGTGTGTCCCCCTCGAACGCCGATGCGGCGCGGATGTCGAACCGCACGGTCTGTCCCGTTGCCGTCACGGCTGTATCGGTACGGTGTAACACCATGGCCACAGCCCCTCTCCGACCGTTGCGCGAGCAGTTCCCCGAACGGTTCATCAGATGTGCGCTCGGCCTCGCGGGCTTCGGAACCGGCATCGCCTTCTTCGTGAGATCCGACATCGGGGTCCCCCCGTGGGACGTCTTCCACCAGGGAATCAGCGAGCACACGGGGCTCGGCCTCGGCACGGTCCTCATCATCGTGGCGTTCTTCGTCCTCCTCCTGTGGATACCGCTCCGCCTCCGACCGGGACTCGGCACCATCATGAACGCGGTCGAGATCGGTCTCGTCGAGAATCTCGTGCAGGGCCACGTGCCGGACACCAACGTGATGGCAGTACGCGTCCTCTACGTGGTCATCGGGATGTGTGCGATCTCGGCCGGTTCGGGCCTGTACATCGGCGCCCAGTTCGGCTCGGGCCCTCGTGACGGGTTGATGCTGGGGCTCAACCAGCGATTCGGCATCAGCGTGCGCCTCGCGCGCACCGTCGTCGAGATCACGGTGATGATCATCGGGATCTTCCTCGGCGGGTCCATCGGTGCCGGCACGTTCGTGTTCGCGCTCGGCATCGGACCCATGGTGCAGGTCACCCTGCGCATGTTCCGCATGGACACACAAGAGCGCCTCGCCGCGGAGGGCGAGGCGCTCGAGGCCTGAGTCTCGGTTGTCGGCCCGGGCACGCCCGGACTCACGGATCAGTAGCGGTAGTGGTCAGGCTTGAACGGGCCGGCCGGGTCAAGGTCGAGGTACTCGGCCTGCTCGTCGGTCAGCTTGGTCAACTTCACACCGAGCGCATCGAGGTGGGCGCGCGCCACCTTTTCGTCCAGGTGCTTCGGCAGCACGTACACGCCCGTCGGGTAGTTCTCCAGGTTGTTGAACAACTCGATCTGGGCGATGACCTGGTTCGAGAACGAGCAGCTCATCACGAAGCTCGGGTGGCCGGTGGCACAACCGAGGTTCACGAGACGGCCCTCCGCGAGCACGATCACCGAGTGGCCGTCGGGGAACGTCCACAGGTCGGTTCCCGGCTTCAGCTCGTCGCGGGTTGCGTTGCTGCGCGAGAGGCCGGCCATGTCGATCTCGTTGTCGAAGTGGCCGATGTTGCAGACGATCGCGTTGTGCTTCATCTTCGCCATGTGGTCGGCCGTGATGATTGCCTCGTTGCCGGTGGCGGTCACGAAGATGTCGGCCTCGCCGAGTGCGGACTCGAGGGTGTTGACCTCGTAGCCCTCCATGGCCGCCTGCAGTGCGTTGATCGGGTCGATCTCGGTCACGATCACGCGGGCGCCCTGGCCGCGGAGCGACTGCGCACAGCCCTTGCCCACGTCGCCGTATCCGCACACCACCGACAGCTTGCCGGCGATCATCACGTCGGTGGCGCGGTTGATGGCGTCGATCAGTGAGTGACGGCAGCCGTACAGGTTGTCGAACTTGCTCTTCGTCACCGAGTCGTTCACGTTGATGGCCGGGAACAGCAGTTCGCCGTCCTTCGCCATCTTGTAGAGGCGCTTCACACCGGTGGTGGTCTCCTCCGTGACGCCCTTGATGTGCTTGGCCATGTCGCCCCACTTGGTGGGGTTGGTGCGCAGCGAACGCTGGAGCAGGCCGAGGACGATCGCGAGTTCCGGGTTCGACGCGCTCGTCGGGTCCGGCACCTCACCCTTCGCCTCGTACTCGGCACCCTTGTGCACGAGCAACGTGGCGTCACCACCGTCGTCGAGGATCATGTTCGCATGGCCACCATCGGGCCAGGTCATCATCTGCTCGGTGCACCACCAGTACTCCTCGAGCGTCTCGCCCTTCCATGCGAAGACCGGCACGCCCTGCGGGTTCTCCGCTGTGCCGTTCGGGCCCACGACGACAGCCGCTGCTGCGTGGTCCTGGGTGGAGAAGATGTTGCACGATGCCCAGCGCACCTCGGCACCGAGCTCGACGAGGGTCTCGATGAGGACCGCCGTCTGGATGGTCATGTGAAGGGAGCCGGAGATGCGCGCCCCGGCGAGGGGCTTCGACGCACCGAACTCCTTGCGCAGCCAGCGAAGGCCGGGCATCTCGTGCTCGGCGAGGTGTATTTCCTTGCGGCCGAACGGGGCAAGGCTGAGGTCGGCGACACGGAAGTCGTGCTTTCCGAGTGTGGGCATGGCATCTCCTTAGGGGAATGACGAATGAGGGCGATCCATGGCTGGGGCCCACTGGCACCGGTCAATTCAGCCGAATCGGCTGATGACTCTACTCGTGATTCACGCGCCGAATGTCGCTTTGATCCCGCGGGACTCGATGAGAGCCGTCACACGGGCATGTTCGGCAGCATCCGCCTGCACCGATTCGTCGATGAGCATGACCGCGATGTCGTCCCGGACGGGGTATTTGCGCTGGAGACGGGGGTTGTAGAGGAAGTTCTCGTCCTCCACGTAGAACAACGGCCCCTTGTCCTGTGGACAGGCGAGGATGCCGAGGAGTGCTGGGTCGATGGCCATGGGGTTCCTTAACAAGAGGTGATGACTGAGAGGAGTTCGGCGACGTGGTCGTCGCAGTCGGCGCGGGTGGAAGCCTCGAGATTGAGACGCAGCAGTGGCTCGGTGTTCGACGGGCGGAGGTTGAACCACCAGTCACCGCAGTCGACCGTCAGTCCGTCAATGCGGTCCTGCGGCCTGTCAGGGAAACGCGCCGCCACGATGTCGATCACCGCATTCGGGTCGGCGACCTCGGTGTTGATCTCACCGCTCGCTTCGTACCGCTCGAACGGCACGCGCAACTCGCTGAGTGGCTTGCCGGCACGGGACATCTCGGCGAGGATGAACATGGCGGCGATGATGCCACTGTCGGCACGGAAATTGTCGAGGAAGTAGTAGTGGGCGCTGTGCTCGCCGCCGAACACCGCCCCTGTCTCGGCCATGACCTGCTTGATGTTGGAGTGGCCCACCTTCGTGCGCACGGCAACGCCGCCGTTCTCGCGGACCACTTCGGGCACCGCCTTCGAGCAGATCAGGTTGTGGAGGATCGTGGCGCCCGGGTTGGTGCGCAGGATTCCTGCCGCCAGGATGGCCGTCGTCGTGGAACCGCTGAGACCGCGGCCCTTCTCGTCCACCACGAAGACGCGGTCGGCGTCACCGTCGAACGCGAGCCCGACGTCGAATCCGCCGGACACCACGCGGGCCTGGAGGTCGCGTTGGTTTGCCGGCTGGATGGGGTCGGCCGGATGGTTGGGGAACGACCCGTCGAGTTCGGGGTACATGACCTCGAGTTCCATCATGGGCAGACGATCGAAGACGACGGGGACGATGAGACCGCCCATCCCGTTCGCGGTGTCGGCAACCACCTTCATCGGTTTCAGCACCGATCTGTCGATGAATCCCACGACGTGGTCGGCGAACGCATCCAGCATGGTCCTGTTCGACACCGTGCCCCGCGTGACGGAATGCGCCGGGCCGTTTCCGGTCAGCACCTGCTTGGCGGTGTCGCGGATGTCGGCAAGGCCGGTGTCGAGCCCCACCGGGCGCGCACCCGAGAGGCAGAACTTGATGCCGTTGTACTGAGCTGGGTTGTGCGACGCCGTGAACATGGCACCGGGCATGTCGAGGGTGCCGGCCGCGAAATAGACCATGTCGGTGCTGGCGAGACCGAGATCGATGATGTCGACCCCGCACGAGTTGGCCCCGTCGGCGAACGCGCGCACCAGGGACTCCCCGGTCAGCCGCATGTCGCGTGCGACGACAATCGACGGCGCGCCGGTGAAGGTGGCGAAACCGACCCCGAGGGCACGGGCGACCTCGTCGTTCATCTGGTCGGGAGTGGTGCCCCGTACGTCGTAGGCCTTGACGATGGCGTCAAGGATGCGCGGGTCAGTTGTCATCGCCCGCTGAGGCTAGCCCCAGTTCCTCGTCGTCAATAACGACCGAGCGGCGTTCAGGCATGGCAGTTCCGTAACGGAACCTGCGGCGCGCGAACCACACGACCATGCAAATCCCCGCAAAAGTGAGGACGTAACTGAAGTTGTCGAGCCCCGACGGTTCGTACGACAAAGTGACATGTGTTGATGTCGGCACGACGACCATCATGTTCGGTGCCGCGCGGTACACGGCCGAGGCGCCCTTGACCTGCCAGTTGGGGAAGTAGCTCACCTTCACCAGTACCGGGACACCGGTCCGGTCGACATCAAACGAGATCGACTCGTCCTTCTGGTCGATGTTCGACACCTTCACCACCGGCAACGACGTGGCCGTGATGGTGCCGCCCGGCTTCACGATGTCCACCTGGCGGCCCGACTCCCCCGGCTGGCCCACCTGGCGTGACGTGTCGACCACGGCGTCGATGTGTTGCCATCCGGCAGGTCCGTCAGCCACCGGAAGGGCGGCCCATTCGTCGCCGTGCTGGAACCACGACATCCCCACCTCGAGCCAACGCTCGCGCTGGTCGCCGTCCCGCTGGTTGACGACGACGGGCTGAACGTTCAGTGGCTCGACGAGAATCGTGTCCGCGATCTCGTAGATGTGCCACGGGCCGGTGGTGGCGACTTCCTTGAGGTCGGGTTCTGTTGCCGCCTTCGAGACTGCCTCGGGCGTGAATGCCATGTAGTAGCGGATGCCGAGCGACCGCATGTACTTCACGCCGAGCTGCGGGTTGTTGTTGTCGTAGCGGAGCTCGCGCACCGGGTTGCTGCTCTGCTTGGAGAGCGCGGCCGCGGCGACGAAGTGGTACGGAGTGGTTCCGGCTGCCTCGAAGTACAGCCCCTCCATCGAACCGATGCAGCCCCTCGTCCAGAACGGCAGGAGCATGAGCCCCATCGTGGTGCCGTACTTGTTCAGTTCCCCGTTGTTCTCCCACAGCGCGCGACCGCACCCGTGAGAGGGGTTCTCGCCGAGATCCTTCATCGCCTGGACGACGTCGTGGTACTCCTTGTACGCACCCTTGCCCTCGTAACCGGAGAAGTTCCAGCGCGCCCAGCCGTCGCTGAACGCGCGCGACGACGGGAACTTGAACGGTCCCCACACGTAGCTCGTCTTCGTGGCCGTCGATTCGATCCGCGCGCCCGGGAGACTCTGGTACCGCACGCCGATCACGACGAGACAGAACACCGATGCTGATGCCAGAACCGCTGTGAACACCGGCAGGCGCGGCTCCGGCGGGATGACACCGGGGTTGCGCTGCGCGAAGACCGACTGCTTCGCGAAGACGGCGATGTCGAACACCCCGATGAGCGCCAGCAGGTACCGCAGGAGGTACACGAACGGCAGGATGCGCGGGTTCCACAGGAGGCCGATCACCGGGAGGCTGTCCTGGGCCACCTTGACCCCGATCATCAGGATGACGGAGTAGACACCCATCCACGTGCCGAGGAACCTCTTCTTGCCGATCGAACCGAGGAACCCCGCGATGGCCAGGAAGACGAGCAGGTAATTGAACACCGGCGCGAGCGGGAAGTACATCTTCCACAACGAGTCCGTCGCGCCACTCGGGCGGGGCTCGTACTTCATGTCGGTCATGAACTTGTGGCCGCCGAGGAACGGCACCACCCAGAAGGCCGAAAGGAGAACGGACGTCACGATGGTGATTGCCCCGAACCTGAGGCGCTGCCTGTCCCACTTCATTGCCACCATCAGTGCCGCCCCGAGGAACACGAAGATCAGGACGATGCCGTGGCTGAGAGCCGACAGGGCGATGACGACTGCCGCCCACGCGCGGTGCTTCCCGTCGTCGAGACCGCGGGCGAGCAGACCGAGACCGAGCATCGCCAGCATCAACGCGATCGAGAAGGAGAACTCACCCGCCATGGTGGACGCCATGTTCCCGCCGTAGATGGTGAAGCTCTCGTCATAGAGGAACATCACCGCGCCGACCGTCAGCAGTTCGGGCAATGGGTACGCCAGCTTGGACAGCTTGCCCATCGACCACACCGCGGCCGGGAACGCGACGAGACCGAGAACCGCGACGATCTTGAATGCGATGCCGTACGGAAGGACCACGTCGAGAAGAACGATCAACAGGGCCGGCACGACCATGTAGAAGCGGTACGTCGGGAGACCCGCGTACCAGTCCATGCTCCAGCCGGTGAGCCGCCAGTGCGGCAGGAGAACGTCGCGGAGGTAGGCGGGTCCCCACACATGCGCGCCCATGTCACCACCGGTCGGCGTGTTGTTGCGGAAGATGAGACTGGGCTGCATGGTGGCGAACACCATGAGGGTCGCGCCGAGGACGATCGCGGTGGTGAGCATCGACTTCAGCGTCAGCGAGAGTTCGGAGTCCCGTGCCTCGACGGGCTCGACTGCTTCCTCGGTCACGTCGTTCATTCCATCACCTTCACCGCGGCATCCGTCAATTCAGCATCGACACGACGAGGAGGCCGGTGGCGTTGAACGACATGTGGGTGACGATGCACAGACCGAGACGACTTGTGCTCCGGTAGCACCACCCCAGAACCAGCGCGAATGCCAGCAGCCCGGGGAACTCGATCGGCTGGAGATGTATGGCGGCGAAGAGAACGGCAGCGATCAACCATGCGCGCGTGGCACCGAGGGAGTTTGCCAATCCCTGCTGGACCAAGCCGCGGTACACAAGTTCCTCGATGAACGGCGCACCGACCACGACCACGGCGACGAGGACGACGACCCATGCCCCACCGGCCGAATCACTCAGCTCGCGGGCGCGCCGTTCCACCTCCTCGGGCGAGAACTGGTCCGGGAAGACCCGCGACAACGGCCAGTTGACGATGTTGACCAGGATGAACTGGCAGAACACGCCGAGCGGCAGACCGACAAGGACATCACTCCCCGTGAAGGCAAGGCCGTAATCGTGGCGCATCGAGCGGCTGCCGATGCCGCGGCTGAGCAATAACAGGAAGAGGAAGAACACCGTCCAGAGCCCGAGCGCAGAGGCCGCCGTGGCTCCGATCGGGATGGGGTCACCCGATTGCTCGGGCCTCCACACGAGCAGCATGGCCAGGACCGACGCGATGTTTCCCAGGAGGAACGCCCCGAACCAGTAGCCCAACGCATTGCGGCCGTTGAGGGCCGGGAAATTGGGGACGGTCTCCACGGCTGACCTCAGCCAGCGAGGCGACCGGCGTCGTACACGTGCACCCGGAATCGACGGTCCTCGAGGTGCCAGCCGGTCGGCGGCTTCGTGCGGTCGGCGTGGGTGGTGCACAGGTCGTAGCTGTGCGGGTCGCGCTCCGGGGCCAGGTTGTCCAGCCACACGAGCGACCGTGCGTACTGGTACGTCAACGTGACGGCGGCGGGATGAACGCAACCCTGACGTGTGCAATGCCGTGCCATGTGGAAAACGGTAATGGAGCACGCCTGTTGTGACGGGGGATACCCGCCAGAAACATCCCCCCACGCCGCCCGTAGCA
>JBEGJV010000044.1:0-11126 GCA_041184385.1 Actinomycetota bacterium | reverse complement strand
GCACAGTGCGTCGTTCTTGGTCGCCAGTGCGATGAGCGCGTCGTTCATGAACTCTCGCCTCACCGACGGACCCTCGTAGATCAGGGCGAGATCGTTCGGGGAGAACACGGTCGTGCGTACGATGCCGAGAAGGTCGCGCACGCGCTGCAGGCGCTGCTTGTTCACCAGCACCTTGTTGCGGCCCATCCGGTTGATCTCGGCCTCGACGAGAATCTCGCGGCCGTCGTCGTCGTGGCGGATCTCGGCGCGGATGTAGGCGGAGTCACAACCCTTGCGCACGAGAACCTCGTTCGGCACACCGCGGAAGCTGCGGAGCGTCGCGAGGTAACTCATCGCCTCGGCGAGGCTGGTCTTGCCCTGCGCGTTCTTGCCGATGACGGCGGTGACGCCGTCGCTCAGCTCCAGCGTCTCGCGCTCGTAGTTGCGAAAGTCGGTGAGTTCGATGCGGTGGATGACCACACGACCACCGCGCTCAGAGACGCTGCGGCATCAGCAGGTAGAGATACGAGTCCGAACCGGCGGGCCGGATGACGGCGGGCTTGTTCGGCAGGCTCGTTGCGATGGTGACTTCCTCGGTGCCGCACGCATCGACACCGCTCGCCAGGTAGTCGGCGTTGAAAGCAACGGTGATCTCCTCGCCGGTGAACTGTGCATCGATGTCCTCCACGCTGGTGGACCCGTCGGGAAGCGTCACGGTGAGTCGCGCGCCCTCGTTCGACATGCGGATGCGCACCGGCGCGGTCTCGCTGGCGAGAACGCCCGTGCGGCGCAGCGCATCAAGGATCTCGTCACGGTTCACCACCGCGAGGTTGGTGGAGTCCTTAGGAATGATCGTGATGTACGGCGGGTACTGCGCATTGATCAGCAGCGTCGTGAGCGTCATCGACGGAGTCTGGAACGTTGCGTTGGTGTCGGAGAAACGCACGGTGACTTCGTCTGCCACGTCGAGCAGGCGCTGCAGCTCGGACAACGCACGGCTGGGGATGAGGAACTGGTCGATGTTGCCCGTTGCGCCGCCGGGGAGGTCGCGCATGGCCATGCGGTAACCGTCCGTCGCGACGAGTCGCAGTCCGGCATCGGTGGATGTCATCAACACGGCATTCAGGTGGTGCTTGCCGGGGTCCTTGCTGGCCGCCAGCACGACCTGACTGAGCGCGCTCTTGAACTCGGCCGACGGAATGGTGATGGGATCCCCGTTCGGCGGCGAGGTGCGCGGGAACTCGATGGCGTTCAACGTGGGGATGGTGAACTGCGAACGTCCGGCGCTGACCGTTGCGACGTCACCGGCGATCTCGATGGTCACCTTGCCCTGGGGCATCACGCGCACGATGTCGTTCAGCATCCGCGCAGTGACGAGAGCCTGACCGTCCGTGTCGCCGCCGACGGTGATCACGAACTGCATGGCGACGTCGTTGTCGGTGCTCGAGAGAACGAGCACATCACCGGTGAGATTCATCTTCACGCCGGACAAGGCCGGTGTTCCCGCGTTGCGGGTGCTGGCAATGCGTGACAGGGCACCGAGTGCCTCGGCAAGGATTCCTTGTTCGCTTCTGAACTTCATGATCAACGCGCTTTCGGGGGAACGGCTTCGGGCGATATTACGACCCCGCGACTAATACAGCCGTGAGGTGTGTCATTCAGAACAATGGTGTTAATAGGTGCTGTGGATTGTGGAGAAGGTGTCCCAAACCCGTTCTGGCCATGGAGCGGACGTGTGAACCCACATGAGTGTGGTTTCACAGATTCCACGGGTGTGATTCCGGGTGCTGTGGAGAAGGCGTGGTTTGTCCACCCTTGTCCACTCCCCGCACACATGCGCTTCCCCATGACGTCCACAACCCCGGTCAGCTGGTCTTGATGCGGGTGATGATGTCGGAGACCTGGTCGTACGTGGCCTTGTGCTCACGCATCATGCGCTGGGTCTTGTCCACGGCATGGATCACGGTGGTGTGGTCGCGGCCTCCGAACAGGCGGGCAATGGCCGGGTAGCTGAGCTCGGTCATGTCGCGGAACACGTACATGGCGATCTGCCGCGCGGCCACCAGGGGACGCTGCCGGCTCTTGCCCTTCAGGGCCTCCACGGTGAACCCGAGGTATCCAGCCATCTCGGCCAGCAGTTCCTCATCGGTGCGGGTCTTCGAGCTGCTGGTGGTCAGCAGGTCGGCCAGCTGAGCCTCTGCCATCTCCACCGTGGGGGTCTCCCGGGTGAGGTTGGCGAAGGCAGCAACGCGGATGAGGGCGCCTTCCAGCTCGCGGATGTTCGAGGTGATGTTCGAGGCGATGAACTCGAGGACGTCGGACGGCAGCGGGGTGTTGTCCCGCTCCGCCTTGTTCCGGAGGATGGCGAGGCGCGTCTCCACGTCCGGCAGCTGGATGTCGGTGATCAGGCCCCAGCGGAACCGGCCACGCAGGCGGTCCTCCAGGGTCGGGATGGCATCCGGGGTGCGGTCGGAGGTGATGACGATCTGCTTGTTCGCCCCGTGGAGGCTGTTGAAGGTGTGGAAAAACTCCTCCTGGAGACCTTCCTTGCCCTCGATGAACTGGATGTCGTCGATGAGGAGAACATCGATCTCCCGGTAGCGGCGCTTGAAGGCAGCAGTGGTGTTCGTACGGATGGCATCGACGTACTCGTTCAGGAAAGTCTCGGTGGAGACGTACCGAACCTCGTAGTGCGCGTAGTGCGCGTGCACGTACCAACCGATGGCCTGCAGCAAGTGCGTCTTGCCGAGTCCGGCGGAGCCGTAGATGAAGAGAGGGTTGTATGAACGTCCCGGTGTCTCGGCAACGCGCAGCGCGGCGGCCAGCGCGAACTGGTTCGAGGCGCCCTTCACGAAGTTCTCGAAGGTGTAGCGGGGGTTCAGACCGACCGCAGAACCCTTGCCGTTGTTGGGGATTGCAATGTTCGCCGGTGCCGGTGCGTCGACGACGTCTGTCGTGTCGAACGAGTCGTCCTCGGCGAGTTCGTGGATCTCGATGATGAGTTCGCGGTCGCTCTCGCCGATCTCGTCGAGCGCTTCGACGACGAGGGGGCGGAAGGTCGTCGTGATGCGGTCGCGGACATGGGTGTTCGGCACTGCGAGGCGCAGTGAGTCATCGTCACTGGGCAGCGCGACGACGTCATTGAACGTCGAGAACCACACGCCCTCTGCTACTTGTGCCTTCAGCAACTGAGCCGTTGCATTCCAGACAGCTTCGTGATTACTCACTGGACTCCGCCTCCTCATGTCCCCAGCGATATCCACAGGCTGTGGACACCACCCCAACGGGATTCGTTGGGAAATGCGAAGGTATCAGGGTTGTGGATATCGCCCAAAAGCGAGATGGGGCAAGGAACAAGGCCGCCAAATTGTGGTCAGAGGGTGGTGGTGTCGGGCCGCTCTGCCCCCTAGCCTGTGACAACTGTTTGTTGTGCGCGCCAGGCGAGCAACGGACCAACCGAGATTCCGAGCTCCCCCTGGGAGCCTTCCCGCTAGGAGGCGCCATGAAGCGCACCTTCCAACCGAACAATCGACGCAAGGCTCGCAAGCACGGCTTCCGTGCCCGCATGAGCACCCGCGCCGGCCGCGCGATCCTGAAGTCCCGTCGGGCCAAGGGTCGCTACAAGCTCAGCGCTTGATTCAGCGCATCCAGAGCCGCTCCGCCTTCACCCGCATCCGCTCCGAGGGCGTGCATCTGCGCTCTGGCGTGCTCTCGTGCACCATGGTTCTCGATTCCTCGCTTCCCGGCCCGCAGGTGGGCTATGCGTTCTCCCGCAAGTACGGATCCGCCGTGCGCCGCAACCGCATCCGCCGGCAACTTCGTGAACTTGTGAAAACCCGAGAAACCCAGTTCCCTGCTGGAATTTTCGTGTTCGGAGCCAGCCCACGGGCGGCCCAGACCCCGCTCGACACCCTGGGTCGTGACCTGGACGGACTTCTGGCAAAGGTGGCCGGCTGATGTGCGCCGATGTCGTCGATCATGAGCCGGTGACTCAGCCCCTGACCCGTGGTCAGCGGTTCCTGCTGGCCGGGATCCGTCTGTACCAGACCTCCCGTGAGGGCCGCCCCTCCCCCTGCCGATTCTGGCCCACGTGCTCCCACTACGGCTACGAAGCCATCGAGACCCACGGCGCGCTCCGTGGGTCCTGGTTGACCCTCCGTCGACTGTCCCGCTGCCGCCCGTTCGGGCCATCGGGCGTTGACCCTGTCCCCGACCCGCGCCCGGGTCGTTAGAAAGGAACCCCCGTGTTTACTCCTTTTGCCTGGCTGATCGACACGTTCTACAGCTGGACCCACAACTACGCGATTGCCCTCGGACTGGTGGCACTCGCGGTGATGTTGTTGATCACCCCGCTGACCCTGAAGAGCACCAAGGGAATGCTGGAAATGCAGCGTTTGCAGCCGGAAATGAAGAAGCTGCAGAACCAGTACCGCGGCGACCGCCAGAAGCTGAACGAAGAGATGATGAAGCTCTACCAGGAGCACAAGGTGAACCCCTTGGCCTCCTGCCTGCCGCTCCTTGCCCAGATGCCCGTGTTCATCATCATGTTCCGGGTCATCCACGGCCTGACCTACGAGACGTCCCTGGGCGCCGGTTTCAAGCCCAAGTACATCGCAGCCTCGTCGGAGCTCTACAAGTCCCTCGTGGGCAAGACCGAGATGCGCGCATTCGGCATCGACCTGGCCATCCGCCCCTCCCAGGCCATGGGCGACGGGTTCGCCAAGGGTCTGCCCTACGCGCTCCTGATCGTCCTTCTGGCCGGGATGTTCTTCGTCCAGCAGCGCATGGTCGCCAGCCGGGCCGCCAACCCCACAATGTCGGCCGGCCAGGCCAAGGTCATGCAGTACATGCCGGTGGCGTTCGCGTTCTTCCAGGTCTTCCTGCCCACGGGCCTTGTCGTGTACTACATGGTCCAGGCCGTCGTGCGCATCATCCAGCAGTGGTACATCACCCGCCGTTTCTATGGCGAAGGTGGTCTGGGCAGTGCCGCCCAGGAGGCCTCCAAGCGGGCGCGTGACATGAAGGACGACGAACCTGCAAAGCCTGCGAAATCAGGCAAGCAGAAGGAAGAACAATCGCAAGCACCCTCGAAGATCCAGAGCAAGAGGGTGACTGCGCCGAAGGACCGTCCCGCGCCCAGTGGACGTCCGAGTCGGCCCACCCCGCCCGGTAAGCGCAACAAGTAGTTGCTCGGGCATTCGTAGAAAGAGACCACACCATGGAATGGGTAGAGACCACAGGGGACACCCTGGAAGAAGCCAAGAATGCCGCGCTGGACCAGCTCGGTGTTGCCGAGGACGATGCCGACTTCGAGATCATCGAAGAGCCCCGTCCGGGCCTGTTCGGACGCACCCGCGGTGAAGCCCGCGTGCGCGCCCGCGTTCGTCCGACCACCCCGCGTGGCAAGAGCGAGCGTGACCGCAACAACCGTCGCGACCGCAATGGCCGCAGCGACAAGGGCGGCAAGGGTGGCGACGGAGTCGTGATCGTCCGTTACTCGGTGGTGGTTGCCACCACAACCACATCCACCACGACGACCTCCACGTCCACCACAACGACCACGACAGTGCCGGCAACAACCACGACCGCGGCACCCGTGCTGCAGATCATCATCAACAACCCGGTGACCACGACCACGATCCCCTCGGCGGCGACTCCGTCGACTGCGCTCACGGGGTCCGTGTCCGTGCCCGCTGCGACGCCGTCGTCGCTCGCGCCGACCACGACGACCGTGTCTCGGGTCCGCGGCCAGGCGGGAACCACCACGACGACAACGACGACCTTGCCCACTGCCACCACGGTTCCCGTCCCCGCTGTTGCCGTTGTGCAGACGGGTCAGGCTGCCGTCACGGTGGGCAAGAAGCTCCAGCAGTCAACCGTGACGCGGCAGGACAACAAGGTGGTGATCTCGGTCGGCAAGATGAGCGCCGTCGTGTCATCCGTTGACACCCAGGGCAGGACGATTGCGTTGGATGCGGACGGCAATGTCGTTCTCGAACCAGGCGCCCGTGTGGCCATCAAGATCGCGGGGTTCGCTCCGGGCACCGAGGTGGAGATGTGGATGTTCTCCACTCCTATCCGCATCGGGACGGCAACGGTGGGCAAGGACGGCACACTCGACACCGTTGTAGTGATCCCGAAGGGACTGCCGACCGGCGCGCACAGGGTCGCGATCACCACGAAGGCGGAGGGCGAGGACGAAGTCACCTTCACTCTCGGCGTCATCGTCCGCAAGTTCACGAAGGAATCGAACATCGCCACATGGCTGATCGTCGTCCCGATTCTCCTGGCGGTCGGAGCGGCTCTCTTCCTGCCGCCGGCACTGCGCCGCCGCCGCAACGGCTGAGGTCCGTCCCGGCGCTACTTCGTGGCGTCGAGAACGAGGGGGATGAAGCGCGCGGCCTTGTCGGCATCGGCAGGTCGCTTCTTCTTCACCGCAGTGCGCACGAGATTCACGATCCGCTCGACGTCCACGTTCGTGTCGTTCTTCAACGCGACCAACTGCGGCTCCAGCGCTACCCAGATCGACTCGACGTTCTGCAGGCGCTCGCGGGCGGTGGCGTTGTCCTTCCCCCCGGCGATGATGTCACCGAGGCCGGTCACGTTCGCGAGCATCTCGTTCAGAAGCGATGTCACCGTCCCCGTGGGGATGGTCGTCGTGGTGACCACCGAGGACGTCGTGGTGGTGTCGAGCGACCCGACAATCGTTGTGCCGCACGACGAGAGCGCGAGCGACACTGCGAGTGATGCGATGAGGGGGGTCTTCTTCATGTGTTCCAGTGGTCGGGGTCTGTTGTGTGGGGGATTCGGTCTACGCGGTGACGAAGATGCGTGATGTCGCGAAAGGGTCGACTTCGACAAGGTTTCCCTCGACGGTCACCTTCATGCCGCCGTCGCGCTGGATCTCGGTGACCACGCCCGAGTACCCGGGTACGAGGTGCCACTTCTCGAGGTAGTCGAGCATGCCCGGCGTGAACTCGAGTTCCTCGGGGATGCGCGTGACGGTGAACGGGCTTCCCTCGCCGATCTTTGCGAGACGCACTGCGTCGGGTGGCGCGTACGACGAACCCGGGATGGGGTTGCCGTGCGGGCACGTGGTCGGGTTGCCGAGGACGCGCTCCATGGCTTCCTCGACCTCGGATGACATGACGTGCTCCCACTTGCCGGCCTCACGGTGGGCGAGCGCCCAGGAGAGACCGAGGATGTCGGTGAGGAACCGCTCCGCCAGGCGGTGACGGCGCACGACCTGCACGGCCAGGTCCTCGCCCTTCGACGTGAGAACGATCTGTGCCCCCTCGCTGGCGATGAGCCCTTCGTCGGTCATGCGCCTGATCATCTCGGAGACGGAGGGACGCGACACGCGGAGCCGGTCGGCTATGCGCGCCTGGATGACGTCGACACTGTCCTCGCGCAGCTCGAAGATGCACTCGCAGTACTCCTCGAAGGCGGGATGGTGCTCACCGGGATTCGGCATGCGACCAGTGTATGACGCACCCTTGACGCGACGGGCAGTGCGTCGGTGTGACGTGGACCCCATGGTCGGCCCGTGCCATTCGGTGGCCGACGCACGGGGTGGGTACCCTCGCAGTCATGCCTGACCGCACGGTGCCGCATGGCTGACCACAAGGTGTTGCACGCGTTCTCGCCCGCGGTGCGCGAGTGGTTCGCCACGTCCTTCCCCGAGCCCACTCCGCCGCAGGTGCAGGGCTGGCCTGCCATCGTCGGCGGTGCCCACACGCTGATCTGCGCACCCACGGGTTCGGGCAAGACGCTCACGGCCTTCATGTCGTCGCTCGACCGGCTGATCACCACAGAGGCACCACCGCAGAAACAGCGCACCCGCGTGCTGTACGTGTCGCCGTTGCGCGCCCTCGCCTTCGACGTGGAGAAGAACCTCCGCGCGCCTCTCGCCGGCATAGCGCTGGCCGCGGAACGACTCGGCGTGCCGTTCAACGAGCCGGTCGTTGCCATGCGCACCGGTGACACCCCGGCGAAGGACCGCCAGGCGCTCGCGCGCCGGCCACCGGACCTGCTCATCACCACGCCCGAGTCGCTGTACCTCATGCTCACGTCGGCGGTGCGCGACACGTTGGTCAACGTGGACACAGTCATCATCGACGAGATCCACGCACTCGCACCCACGAAGCGCGGCGCGCACCTCATGCTCACGCTCGAGCGGCTCGAGGAGATCACGGCGAGACCTCCGCAGCGCATCGGACTGTCGGCCACGCAGCGCCCGCTCGAGGAAGTGGCGCGCTTCCTCGGCGGCCAGATGCCCGTGGCTGAATCGGAGACCGTCGCCGGCCATGCGATGCAGCCGCGGCCCGTCACCATCGTCGACACGGGGGTGCGCAAGACGCTGAACATCGACGTCGTCGTCCCGGTGGAGGACATGGCGGACCTCGGTCGCCAGTCGGTGCCGGGGGAACTGCACAGTGGTCCGGCCACCGCGGCGCTCACACCGCGCCGCACCAGCATCTGGCCGAGCATCTACCCGAAGGTTCTCGACCAGATCCTCGCGCACCGCAGCACCATCATCTTCTGCAACGCCCGCCGCGCCGCAGAGCGACTCGCCGCGAACCTGAACGAACTCGCCCAGGAACGCGGCATCGGCGTGGACCCGCAGACCGGTGCGGTGCGCGAGGAGCTTGTGAAGGCGCACCATGGGTCGCTGGCGCGCGAACAGCGCGTGCTCATCGAGGACCAACTGAAGCGCGGAGACCTGCGCGCCATCGTCGCCACGTCCTCGCTGGAACTCGGCATCGACATGGGCGCTGTCGACCTCGTCATCCAGGTGGAGTCACCGGGTGCCGTCAGCCGTGGTCTGCAGCGCATCGGTCGTGCCGGCCACACCGTGGGCGAACCGAGCAACGGCACCATCTACCCGAAGCACCGCCACGACCTGCTCGAGACCGCCGTCGTCACGCGGGCCATGCTGGACGGCCGCATCGAGTCGACGCGATACCTGCGCAACCCGCTCGACGTTCTCGCACAGCAGATCGTCGCGCATGCCGCGATGTCCGGGGACCTGCCGGTGGAGAAGCTCGCGACCATGGTCCGTCGCACCTCGGCGTTCGCCGATCTCGGTGACGACATGCTGCACAACGTTCTTGACCTGCTGTCGGGCCGCTACCCCAGCGAGGAGTTCAGCGAGCTCCGCCCGCGCATCGTGTGGGACCGCATCGCCGGAACAATCCGCGCACGCGACGGTGCGCAACGACTGGCCGTCACGAACGGCGGCACGATCCCGGACCGTGGGCTGTTCGGCGTGTTCCTCCCCGACGGCACGCGCGTCGGTGAACTCGACGAGGAGATGGTGTACGAGTCCCGGCCCGGCGAGACGTTCCTGCTGGGCGCCAGCACGTGGCGCATCGAGGACATCACGTTCGAGCGCGTCATCGTCACGCCGGCACCCGGTCAGCCGGGCAAGATGCCGTTCTGGCACGGCGACATGATGGGCCGGCCGGTGGAGCTCGGCCGCGCGCTCGGCGCGTTCGTGCGCGAGACGCGGGCAATGCCCGCGGAAAGTGCCGTTGCCACCCTGCAGTCGCAGCACATGCTCGACGATCTCGCCGCGTCGAACCTCGTCGCCTACCTCGACGAGCAGGCGGAGTCGACGGGTGTCGTCCCCGACGACCGCACCATCGTGGTGGAACGCTTCCGCGACGAGATCGGGGACTGGCGCGTGTGCATCCACTCACCGTTCGGCACTCCGGTGCACGCACCGTGGGCCATGGCCATCCAGAGCCGTTTCCTGGAACAGCACAGCCTGCACATCGAGACCATGTGGGGAGACGATGGCATCGTGCTGCGGCTTCCCGAGGCCGCCGACCACATCGACCCGAACGACTTCGTCATGGACCCCGAGGTGGTGCACGACATCGTCGTGAATGCGCTCCCGCAGACGTCCATGTTCGCTGCCCGGTTCCGTGAGTGCGCCGCCCGCGCGTTGCTGTTGCCGCGCCGCAGGGCGGGGGAGCGCACGCCGTTGTGGCAGCAACGCCAGCGCGCGGCCGATCTCCTGGGTGTCGCCGCCAAGTACCCCACGTTCCCCATGCTCCTCGAGACGAGTCGCGAGTGCCTGCAGGACGTGTTCGACGTGCCGTCACTGTGCGAGGTGCTCGGTCAGGTGCGCTCTCGCGGCATCCGCCTGGTGCACGTGGACACGCAGAAGGCGTCGCCGTTCGCGCAGAGCCTCATGTTCAACTGGATCGCGTCGTACATGTACGAGGGCGATGCACCGCTGGCCGAGCGCCGGGCCGCTGCGCTGTCGCTCGACCGCGACCTGCTGAACTCGCTGCTCGGTGCCGAGGAACTGCGCGAACTGCTCGATGCTGACGTGCTCGCGGACCTGGAGCTGGAGCTCCAGTGCATCACCGACGGACGCCGCGCGCGCTCGGCCGACGAGATGCACGACATCCTCCGCAAGGTGGGCGAACTTGGTGTCGACGAACTGTCCATCCGTGCGGAGGCGGAAATGCCCGCCGTGCAGTCATGGGTGGACCAGCTGGTGCGCGAGCGCCGCGCATTCCTCACGCGCGTCGGTGACACGGAAGTGGTGGTCGCCGCGGAGGACGCAGCGCTCTACCGCGACGCACTCGGGTGCAACCTGCCGCTCGGCCTGCCCACGGCGTTCACCGACCCGCGCCCGGCACCGCTCGAGCACCTCGTTGCCCGTTTCGCACGCACGCACGGTCCGTTCGTCGCCCGGCAGGTTGCCGCGCGGCTCTCCACCACAGTGGAGCGGGTGACCGGGGCGCTCGCCGCGCTGGAATCCGACGGCCGCATCGTGCGCGGTGAGTTCCGACCGAACGGAACGGAACGTGAATGGTGCGACGTCGACGTCCTCCGTCAGTTGCGACGACGGTCCCTCGCCGCGCTCCGCAAGGAGGTCGAGCCGGTTGAACAGGTCGCTCTCGCGCGGTTCCTGCCTGCGTGGCACGGAATCACCTCGCCGCAGCGCGGCACCGACGCGCTCGTCGGCGCGGTCAACGTCCTGCAGGGTGCCGCGATCGTCGCGTCATCGCTCGAATCCGATGTCCTGCCGTTGCGCGTGCGCGGGTACCGGCAGAGCGACCTCGACGCCATGTGCGCGGCCGGCGAGGTCGTGTGGGTCGGCGCGGGGGCACTCGGGTCGAGCGACGGTC
>JBEGJV010000043.1:0-11288 GCA_041184385.1 Actinomycetota bacterium | reverse complement strand
CTCGTGGTGGGAACGCGCGACTACATCACGAAGAACGGGTTCACCGATGTCGTCATCGGTCTCTCCGGTGGCATCGACTCGTCGATCGTCGCCGCAATCGCGGTGGATGCCCTCGGTGCCGAACACGTGCACGGTGTCGCCATGCCGTCGCGCTACAGCAGCCAGGGATCGCTGGACGACGCCGCCGCGCTCGCCGCGAACCTCGGCATCGACCACCGTGTCATCAGCATCGAGCCCGCGTTCAGCGCGTACCTCGGGATGCTGGAACCGTCGTTCGAGGGCCGCGACCCCGACCTGACGGAGGAGAACCTGCAGAGCCGTTGCCGCGGCACCACGTTGATGGCGTTGTCGAACAAGTTCGGCTGGATGGTGCTCACCACCGGCAACAAGAGCGAGATGGCAGTCGGATACTTCACCATCTACGGGGACTCGGCCGGCGGTTACGCGGTCATCAAGGACGTGTTCAAGCTGCAGGTGTTCGCGCTGTCACGCCGGGTGAACGAGCGCGCCCGGCGCGAGATCATTCCCGTGTCTGTCATCGAGAAGCCGCCGTCAGCCGAGCTGCGGCCCGACCAGCGCGACGACCAGAGCCTGCCGCCCTACGAGGATCTCGACCCGCTCCTGGAGATGTACGTGGACGGCGACAAGACGATTCCCGAGATCATCGCCGCCGGTTTCCCCGAGGACGTGGTGCGACGCATCTGCCGGCTCGTCGACATCAACGAGTACAAGCGCCGTCAGTGCGCACCGGGCGTGCGCGTGTCGGAGAAGGCATTCGGCAAGGACCGCCGCGTGCCGATCACGAACGGGTACCGCTGACGGAATTCCGGTAGGCGGTCACCAGCAGACCGGCCGCGATCGCCATCACCGCGCCGAGAAGTGCCGGGCCGACCGGACCGACCGTGTCGTAGAGGTTGGTTGCGATGCTGCTCATCAACGCACGGCCGAACGTGCCCGCACCGACCGCGGTGCCGAGCCCGACACCGCTCGCACCGGGGATGATGTTCGCCGCCACGGGCAGCAGGCACACGATGCCGAACTCGAAACCGAGGAAGAAGACCACGACCATCGGCACTGCGATGAACGAGGTGTCCCGGCCGAATGCCATCACCACGCAGGTCGCGAACATGAGGATCGTGCCGCGCCGAACTGCGTTCTCCTTGCCCCATCGGTCCACCACACGGCTGCTGCCGATGCTGCCGACCAGTTCCACGAACCCCATCGACACGACCACGGCGACGATCGCACCGCTCGAGAAACCGAAGTTGTCCTCGAACCACGGCCCGAACACGATGCCGATCGTCTGTGCGGCGCCGAGCAACATGAAGAAGGCAGCGACCACCAGCCATCCGTTGCGCGGTATGCGTGCACTGACGTGCTCGCTGGCCGGCGCGTGGGCCTCGTGGTGCGGGAGACGCCGCAGGATCAGCGTGCCGGTGACGGCCATCATCAACGCACCGAGTCCGAACCCGATCCTCCAGTTGGTGAGGGCGGTGACGAGACCCATCGCGGACACGCCGATGAACAGGCCGAGTGCCCAACTCGTCTCGATGACCCCCACCACCTGTCCACGGCGCTCGTATGGGACGTGGTCGTTCACCCACACGATGAGTGCGGTGTCGAACACCACCTTTGATGCGCTGAGCACGAACATGGCGACGGTGAACACGATGATGTTCGGGGAGACCGCCGCGCCGACGACACCAACGAAAAGTGCGCTCATCCCGAACGTCATGCCGGCGAGCCTGTTCGACATGTCGACGCGCCGTCCGATGACGGGCGAGAGGAGGCCGGCGAACTCGCCGATCATCAGTGCGATGCCGAGCTGGCCGACGGTGACGTCGAGACCGCGCGCGATGACCGCGACGAACGGCGGTGCGAAGCGGTAGCAGGCATTCGAGACGAGCCGTCCCCAGGCGAGCCGGTCCACGTTGCGCAGCACGACAGGCGAGTTGTCGTCATCAATGAACCTGCGGAACATCAGGTCAGAGTTCCTCGCCGATCGCCCCGTGCTCGAGGAGATCAACCAAGTCACCCGCGGTGATGTGGTGGCCGAACACGTCGCCCGCGTCCGGCCGCACGACGAATTCGCATCCGCCGAGATTGGCGATGCGCGAGTCGACGACACCGAGGTGCCGGCGCATCACCCGCAGCACGCCGGCATGTGCGATGACCAGGACCTCGCCGCCGGGGAATGCGCGTGCGAGGTCGGCCAGTGCGGCCGACACCCTCTCGACGATGGATTCGTCGGCCTCGAAGCCCGGCGGACGCCGGTGGGCTTCGAGGTATCCCGGCCACTCGCGCTCGATCTGGTCGTGGGTGAGACCCTGCCACTCGCCGACATGCGTCTCCCGGAAGCGGGCATCCGCGGGGAGCAGCCCCAGCCCGAGGGCGTCGGAGATGATCGTGGCGGTGATGCGGGCGCGGTTCAGGTCGCTGCTGGCGACGGCATCGAACGCGCCGAGCTTGTCGGCGGCCCGCCTGGCCTGCTCGTACCCGAGGTCGGTCAGGTCGATGTCGGCCTGGCCCTGCCACCGACCGAGGGCGTTCCACTCGCTCTGGCCATGACGCAGCATGAGGAAGCGGGTGGGCGACATGGGTGACAAGGGTAGTCGGCGGGCGTTGGCGCCGAACGGGGGCGTCAGGCCGTGATGGCGGCGAGGATCTCGTCGAAGTAGCGCTCGGCGAGTTCCGTCATCTCGTCATCCGTGCGGTCCTGGATCGGGTGGCTGGTGTACACCCTCTTCAGGTCGGGGATGCCGAGCGACGCGGACTGGGTGACGGCCGCCGACACGAACTCCGTCGTGGCGACGAACACCCCGGGGACGCCGCGGAGCTCAAGGTCTGCGATGTCGTGCACACTGCACGACGTGCAACTGCCTCAATCGGCGAGTGCCTCGATCACCACGTTGCACTGCGTGGCGATCTCGTGACGGAGGTCGACGGGCGCCGGCTTCGTGAACGTGGGCTTCGAGTAACGGATGACGGTCGCGCCGAGCGCGGACAACTTCTGCTCGATGCGGTCGAGGAAGACGTTGCCGCGCGGCTTGCTGATGTCGAGAAGACCGACCGTGACACCCTTCACCGATGCCGGGCGGTCGAGCAACGTCCGCGTCGCCGGCTTCGTCTCGTTGGTGGGGTCGAGCACCACGAAGTTCGTCATGGACGTCATTGTGTCACGACCCGACGGCCCTGGTGACCGGTTCGCTGCCCACCGAACCGTTGGCCCAGCCGGCGACCATGCTGGAGAACAGCCCGGCACCACCGCCGGCGTAGGTGATCAGGAGACCGCCGGGGCGGAACTTCGGCAACTGGGCGTCCTTCAAGTGGGCGGGCACGCCCTCGGCGATTCCGTTCGCGCCGCGAACGAGGTCGGCACCCGGTCGGGTGGTCAGCGCAGTGATCTCGGCGAGCACGCGGTCGCGGTCCCAGCCCGCCTCCTTGAAGATGCGACCGTGGTCGGGGCTGATGATGAGGATCGCGTCGAAACCGATGACGAGTTTCGGGTGCTGGAGCGGGATCAGTGATTCGGCGAGTGATCTGCACAGTTCCTCCGGGGTGCGCGCGAGTTGGTCCACCATGCCGCGCGGTCCCTCGCCTGCGAACACCGTGACCGCGTTCGTGCCCTCGGGCAGTCCGCGCCACTGCGCGAGGGGAGTGAACGGCGAACCGAGTTCGTCCTCGGCAAAACAGAACGAGATCTTCCCCGGGTTGCCGTGAGTCGCGCGGTCGACCTCGCCGGGCCTGCCGCCGCCGACATTGCGGATGGTCAACTGCACCGCACGGCCGATCGTGTTGTTCGCGCGGTTGCCCTGGCCGAGCGCGTTGATGCCGCTGTTCATGCCGATGGCGCGCGTGCCCGGGCCGTTGCAGACGATGACCGGCCCGACGGGCATGGTTGTGGCGAGCACGCCGTGCATGTTGAAGGTGTCGTTGCACACGGCCTCGAGTGCCGCGATCACCCACGGCATGTACTCGGGCAGGCAACCTGCCATCACCGCGTTGATGGCGATCTTCTCGACGGTCAGCTCGACGAGGTCGGGCGGACACAGCGTGACGACCTCGGAGGGTGCACGGGTCGTGCCCGTCAGCATGCGCAGCACGCGTTCGCGCGTCGGCGGCACGACGGGCAAGCCATCGGTCCACCCGCGCGCGTACATCGCCTCGAACTCGTCCTCCGACGCGGAGAACTCGACGTGACGCGATGCAATCGTGTCGTTCGTGAACCGCGCGCGCAGGGAATCAACGAGATCGGGGTCGACGCTCATGGACCCGCATCCGGGCCGCATGGCGGGGAGTTCCTCCCCCAGGCCCGCGATGCCGGTGATGCGCCGCCATTCGTCGCGCGACCACCCGAACGTGCGGTCCGTCTCCCTGCCGTTGCGGATGACGAGCACCGTCGGCACCGTCTCGATGTCGTAGTGCCAAGACACGGCGAGGTCGGAGTCGTGGACCGCACCGACTGACGCACCGAACGAGGGGTCGTCCTGCGTGTACACGGTCAAGGGGCCGGCATCGCACGCGATGGTCTCGAGCAACGGCTCCACCATCTGGCACGTGGCGCACTCTCGCTTCACGATGATGACGAGACCGTCGGGCAGCAACGGGCGGGTGTCGGTCATGGCTGAACGGTAGCCGTCCCCCCGAGGCCGGCCGGATGCCGGGGCCGCACAAGTAGCCTCGCCGCGGGGGCGTACGAGTACCTGGTGGGCTCCGCTGTCTTCAACACAGTCGGAACGGGCGATCCCCGTTCGGCGGGTTCGATTCCCGTCCGCCTCCGCCAATCAGATGTCTGCCCGGGCACGCGGCCCCGGCTTTCGGACATCCCCCGACCTGCGGGTCCACCCGCGCTTGTCGAGGCACGTGGCAAGAGGGACCGCGTGCTTGCGCGTGACGGCGAGTGCCTCGCGAAGTTGCGACACGGTGAAGCCGTCGGGGTGCGCGTCCCACAGAGTGGTGAGGACCCCTGCGAGTCCGTCGAGAACGTCGCGGTGGAACGCGATGCCGTCGTGCTCGAGGAGTATCCCGCGCTGGACGAGCCGGCGAACGGTGTCACGCTCCTTGCTCGGCTCCGGCGTGATGCCTTGGTCCCGCACGCGCATCGCGACCGGATCGTTCTCCATCCCGTCCGGTTCGAGAGCCGCAACAGCATTGAGGTACTCGCGCGTCGCGGCAACCGTTGCGTCATCTGCCCACATCCCGTCAGCAACGTCATCGAGTGCACGCCCCGTGAGCCGCCGGGCCGTTTCGATCGGCATCCATCCGCGCCCACCAATCTGCGACTCGATGGAACCGTCCGGCTTCGCACGACCGATGCGTTCGGTGGGGTCGACATCCATGATGATGCCGCCGCCGACCGTCGTCCCCGACCCTGGGTCGCGCAGGAGGAAGCGGTCACCGGGGGTGAGCGGCAGCGGCTCGTCGAACCGCAGGCGCACGTGACCCGACGCTCCGGCCACGATCTCGTCGGCACCGATCACCCTCACGGACGCGAGCTGGTCGTTCGTGCCGATGTGCAGTGAGTAACCGCGGCGACGCCTCAGTGCACCTGCACGTGCCAGCACGTCGAACGATGCGTCGAAGACAGTGGTGCTGTGCCATTCACCGCCCGCGACGAGTGCGTCACCGCGCCGGATGTCGGCCGTGCTCGCCCCGGTGACGTTGACGGCGCACCGCGTGCCCGGTGTTCCCGCCCCGACGGATTCACCGTGGGTCTGGATGTCACGGATGCGGACGACCCGACCCGACCGCGCAATCGTCATCTCCGACCCACGGTGCAGTTCCGACCCTTCCAGTGTCCCCGTGACGACGGTTCCCGCACCGGCGATGGTGAAGACACGGTCGATGAACAGTCGCGGACGACCGAGTCCGTCGCGTGCCGTGGCAACGTGGCCCGCCAGCCCGGCGAGGGCCTCGGTCAACGCCGTGATTCCCTCACCCGTGACCACCGACGTTCTGATGATGCCGTGCCACGCCACGGCACTGTGCGAGAGCCGCTGCGTGATCCCGGCTGCGCGCGCATCGACCGCGTCCGCACCGACCCTGTCGCACTTCGTCAGGGCAACGACACCGTGCGGCACACCGAGAACCTCGAGGATGCCGAGGTGCTCCTCTGTCTGGGGCATCCAGCCCTCGTTCGCGTCGATGACAAGGAGCGCGATGTCGACCCCGCTGACGCCGGACGCCATCGTGCGGACGAAGTCACTGTGGCCGGGCACGTCGACGAAACTCAGGACGGTCCCGTCCGGTGCGGTGCAGTGGGCGAAGCCGAGCTCGATGGTCATGCCCCGTCGCTTCTCCTCGGCCAGGCGGTCGGGGTCGGTGCCGCACATCGCGAGCACGAGAGACGACTTTCCGTGGTCGACGTGGCCGGCGGTCGCGATGACCGTCATTGCGGGGGAAGGAGCGCGCGCACGATGTGCTCATCGTCCGCCGGGTGGACGGTGCGCATGTCGATGATCGTCCTGCCGGCCTCGACCCGCGCGATGATCGGCAGCTCTCGCGCGCGCAGCTGCCGGGTGATGTCCCCGTCCGTCTCGACCGCGAAGGAGTCAATCGATGCTCCCGGTGCGGAACCCGCGCCGATGACGGCGGTGGAGGCCATGACCCGTCCCGTCCCGGTCGCGCGGACGATCGTGTCGGCGCGCGACTTCAGGTCGTCGGTCTTCTCCGCGAACATCCGCCAGAAGGGGACGAAGTCGCAGACCGATCGGTCGACGTATTTCTGCAGCACCTCCTGCAGGAGCAGGATCGTGTGACCACCCGGCCGGAGTGCGCGCATCAACGGGTGCTCCGCGCACTTCCGGACCAACTCTGCCCGACCCGCGATGACACCGCACTGCGGTCCACCGAGCAGCTTGTCGCCACTGAACGTGACGAGGTCGGCCCCGTCGGCGATCGACTGCCGCGCCGCAGGCTCGTTCACCAGGAACTGCGGGAGAGGCTCCACGTGACGGAACAACCACGGGCACGAATTGTCGATGAGGCCTGAACCGATGTCGGCAACCACGGGCACCCCGAGCGTGGCGAGTTCCGCCACTGACGTCGACTCCGTGAATCCCTGGATTGCGAAGTTCGACGGGTGGATCTTCATAGTGAGCGCGATGTCATTCGTGGGGGACGCGACGGCGCGCGCGTAGTCATCGAGCCGTGTGCGGTTCGTGGTGCCCACGTCGACCAGCCGGGCACCTGACTGCTCCATCACGTCGGGGATGCGGAAACCGCCGCCGATCTCGACGCTCTCGCCGCGGCTGACGGCGACACCGCGCCCCTGCGCGAGTGCGGCGAGGACGAGCATCACGGCTGCCGCGTTGTTGTTCACGACAATCGCGTCCTCGGCACCGGTGAGTGCCCGCACGAGTGCGGCGGTCCCGTCGTGGCGCGAGCCGCGCTTGCCGGTGGCGAGATCGAACTCGATGTTGTACGCGCGGCCCGAAGTAGCGAACGGCAGCGGCGCGCGGCCGAGATTGGTGTGCAGCAGCACACCGGTCGCGTTGATCACGTCACCGACGAGAGTGGCCGATAGCTCTTGGGCGTACTGGTGCGCCGAGACGTCGGCATGCGCCGGATCGTCGCGGACGGCACGGCGCGCGCTGTCCACCAGAAACGCGTGCGGATGTTCGTGCGTCTCCGCGAGCGTGCGCGCCAGCGCATCCACCGACGGCGGGCGCGCAGCGGAGTCCGGCGTGGTCGTCATCGGGGCGAAACTAGTACCGTGCTGCCATGGCAGGCGAGGGCGACCGGACGTTCACCGACATCCGCCTGACGGAGTGGACATCGTGCGGTGGCTGCGCCGCGAAGTGGGGGGCATCGCTACTGTCCGACCTGGTCAGTGAACTTCCCGCGGGGTTCGACCCGTCGCTCCTGGTGGGTCTCGCGCCGTTCGACGACGCGGCCGTGTACCGGATCACCGATGACGTTGCCCTGGTCAGCACCACCGACTTCTTCCCGCCCCTCGTGGATGATCCCGAGGATTTCGGCGCCATCGCCGCGGCGAACGCGTGCAGTGACGTGTTCGCAATGGGTGGGCGTGTCGTTCTCGCCGTGAACGTGGCTGCGTTCCCCGAGCACCTGCCGAAGGACGTCATCACCCGCATCCTCTCGGCAGCAGCCGGGGTCGTGACGGAGGCGGGCGGCACGATCGCCGGTGGACACACGATCCGCAACCCCGAACCGATCTTCGGTCTCGCCGTGCAGGGCGTCGTGCACCCGGACCGTGTGTTCCGCAAGTCGGGGGCGCGCGCCGGCGATGTGGCCGTTCTGTCGAAGCCCATCGGCACCGGTCTCGTCACGGCCGCCGGCACCGACGACCAGAAGAAGGAGGCAATCCGCGGGATGCGCACGCTCAACAGGGCGGCCGCAGAGTCACTGCGGGCGGTGCAGGACGCGGTTCACGCAGTGACCGACGTGACCGGGTACGGCCTTGCGGGCCACGGGTGGGAGATGGCGGACCGCTCCGGTGTGAGACTCGAGATCGAGTCCGCCTCGTTGCCTCTGTATGAGGGCGCACTGCAGATTGCCCGTGCGGGTCACCGGACCGGAGGAGACCCCCGCAACCGCGCGTACGTGGAGGGCCATGTCGAGACCCGTGCCGATGACGGCTTCGTCGCGTTGTGCATGGACCCGCAGACATCGGGCGGTCTTCTCGCCGCCGTCGACCCCTCCGCCGTTGGCGCGCTCGTTGCCGACGGTTTCGCCGCGGTCGGTCGGTTCTCGGCGGGTGTGCCCGGGGTCGTCATTCTCTGACCACGGGTACGATTCGCAAGTGCCCACGCTCCGACTCTTCGCCGCCGCCCGCGAGGCCGCCGGCACCGGTTCCGTCACGATGGAAGGCGACACCGTCGACCGGGTCCTCAGCAATGCGGCCGCCCGGTTCGGGGACACGTTCGCCGCCGTCCTCGCCACCAGCAAGGTGTGGGTGAACGGGGAGGAGGTGCCGCGGGGCACCACCGTCGGCGACAATGATGAGGTGGCGGTGTTGCCGCCGGTCAGTGGAGGAATGTGATGGCAGACGAGACGCAGACGCTGGCGCAGATCCGCGCCGAGCGCACCGCGTTGCAGCGCGAGGAGGACATCGTCTCCTTCGTGCGTCGTCTGGCCCAGGGTCGACTCGATCTCGTCGCCGACGAGCAGCGTCGCCGCGCGAGCGGTCTCGACGAACAGCCGGCCCCGTTGGCGGAACGTCTTGCCGAGGTGTTCGGCCAGCAGCATGGTGGCGGCAGTGCTCGCCCGCCGCGCGAGACCGAGGTGCCGGTCGACCATCCGTTGCTGCAGCAACTCGACGAGCTCTGTGACGCGCACGGGTTCGAGAACATGGAGACGCTCGACGACAGGTCCATCGGTGCGCTGGCGGACGCCCTCGGCATGTTCGAGAAGGAGTGCAGCCGGCAGCGGCACGAAATGTTCGAGCGCATCGACGCGCTGACCGCCGAAGTGGTGCGCCGCGTGCGCGAGGGCGGCGGTGCCGGTGCCGTCATCGGCGACAAGCAGTCGTGATGCCCCGCAACCCGGCAGAACGCCTGCACGACGTCGGTGAGTTCATTCGACTGCAACGCGAGAACGCACAGCAGAGCATCCGCGACCTGGCGCGGGCAGCCGGTGTGTCGAACCCGTACCTCAGCCAGATCGAGCGCGGCATCCGAAAGCCGTCGGCCGACATCCTCCAGCAGATCGCGCGCGCTCTCGAGATCTCTGCAGAGAGCCTCTACGTGCGTGCCGGCATCCTCGACGGCACCCCGCCGGAGACGAGCTCCGTCCCCGAGGCCATCACGAACGACGAGAAACTGACACCTGAGCAGCGCCAGAGCCTTCTCTCCGTCTACCGATCCTTCGTTGCCGCGAACGAGGCGACGCCCACATCACCTGCGGCAACCACGGAACCACCCGGGGACCCGGACGGGAATCGAAACACCGCTGGATAGGTTGGGAACCGCATGCAGCGTGTAGCGGTTCTCTCACTCCACACGTCGCCGCTCGTCCAGCCGGGCGAGGGTGACGGCGGCGGGATGAACGTCTACGTGCGCGAACTGGTGTCCGCCCTGGCCCACGCCGGCGTCGACTGCACCACCTACACCCGAACCTGGCGCACCGACCTCCCCCGCGAGATCGTCGTCGAGCCGAACCACCGCGTCGTCCACATCCCCGCGGGGGACGTCGACCTGCCGAAGGGCGACCTGCCGGCGATCATCCCTGAGTTCACCGACAAGGTGGTCGACCACATCCGGCGCAACGGCGGCACCGATGTGGTGCACGCCAACTACTGGCTGTCCGGAGTCGCGGGTCATTCGATCAAGCACGAGCTGGACGTTCCCCTTGTGAACACCTTCCACACCTTCGCCCGCGTGAAGGCACTCGGTGGCGACCCCGAGAGCGCGCAGCGCGAGAAGGCCGAGACCGAGATCATCGGCTGCAGTGATGCCATCTGCGTGTCGTGCACCGAGGAGGAGCGGCAGTTCACCGAGCTGTACGGCAACCCCCCGGGCAACATCGAGATCGTCTCGCCCGGCGTGGAGCACGCGTTCTTCGCGCCCGGCGACAAGCGCGGTGCGCGACATGCACTGTCGCTCGGCGACGGACCGGTGCTCCTGTTCGTCGGGCGAATCCAGCCGCTGAAGGGCGTGGATGTCGCCGTGCAGTCGCTCGCGGAACTGAACCGCAAGGACGCGATCCTGCTGATCGTCGGCGGTGCATCGGGCACGGAGGGCGACACGGAGCTCGCGAGGGTGAGGTCGATGATCGACGACCTCGGTCTCGACGGCCAGGTGCGCTTCGTCGAGCCGCAACCGCACCACATCCTCTCCACCTACTACCGCGCGGCGGATGTCGTCCTCGTGCCCAGCCGCAGCGAGAGTTTCGGTCTTGTCGCTCTCGAGGCCGCAGCGTGCGGGACTCCTGTCGTCGCGAATGCGGTGGGCGGGCTCCTCACGATCGTCGATGACGAGCGCACCGGTTTCCTCGTGCCTGACCGCCAGCCCGACGTGTTCGCCTCGCACATCGGCCGGATCATCACCGACTCGGACTTTGCCGCGCGCATGTCGAAGGCTGCGGCGGAGAAGGCGCGAGGGTACACGTGGGCATTCGCCGCGGCCCGTCTGCGCCGCGTGTACGCGGACCTCGCCGCGCGCGACCGCGTAATCTGCAGTTGAGTCCCGCACCATGAGCGAACTGCACGGCAATCCCGAGATCGAGTTGCTCGACCGCCAGATCAGCGAGTGGATTTCCGGCTTCGCCGCCCGTGACGGCGCAATCGTCGCCATCGACCGCGGCACCGCCGACGAACACCGCTGGTA
>JBEGJV010000042.1:0-11308 GCA_041184385.1 Actinomycetota bacterium | reverse complement strand
GAGAAGTAGACGAAGGGGGTCGTCGACCCCCCGTCGACGACCCCCTTCGAGACGCGTGATTACTTGATGGCGTCGAACCCGAGCTGCAGGTCGGCGAGGATGTCCTCGATCGACTCGAGCCCGACCGACACGCGCACCAGGCCCGGCTCAACGCCGGCCGAGCGCTGCTCGTCCTCGGTGAGCTGGCTGTGCGTGGTGGATGCAGGGTGGATCACCAGCGAACGCACGTCACCGATGTTCGCCACGTGGCTGTGCAGCTTCAGTGCCTCGGCGAACTTCTGGCCGTTCTCGCGGCCGCCCTTCACCACGAACGCGATGACCGAGCCGTAGCCCTTGCCGCCGAAGTACTTCTTCGCGCGCTCGTGCCAGGGGCTGCTCGGCAGACCGGCGTAGTTGATCGACTCGACGGCACCCTGCTTCTGCAGGAACGCCACGACCTTGTCGGTGTTCGACCAGTGGCGGTCCATGCGCAACGACAGCGTCTCAACGCCCTGGAGGATGCTCCATGCGTTGAACGGGCTGGCCGACATGCCGAGGTCGCGCAGCAACTGCACGCGCGCCTTGATGATGAACGCGCCGTGGCCGAGAGCCGGCCAGTACGCGAGACCGTGGTAGCTGGGGTCCGGCTCGGTGTAGTTCGGGAAGCGACCCGACGCACCGAAGTCGAACTTGCCGCCGTCGACGATGCCGCCGGCGATCGACGTGCCGTGGCCGCCGAGGAACTTCGTCGCGGAGTGCACGACAAAGTCGGCGCCCCACTCGATCGGACGGATGCCGTACGGGGTGGGAACGGTGTTGTCGAGCATCAGCGGGATGCCGTGGTCGTGGGCAACCTTCGAGACACCTTCGATGTCGAACACGTCGTTCTTCGGGTTGGCGAGAACCTCACCGAAGAACAGCTTCGTGTTGTCCTTGATGGCGCTCTTCCACTGCGCCAGGTCATGCGGGTCGTCGACGAACGTGACCTCGATGCCGAGCTTCGGCATCGTGTAGTGCAGCAGGTTGTACGTGCCGCCGTACAGCGAGGGCGACGCCACGATGTGGCCACCTGCCTCGACGAGGTTCAGGATCGCGAGGGTCTCCGCGCTCTGGCCGGACGCGACGATGAGCGCGCCGGGCAGACCAACAGCAGTCGCGGTGCCGCCCTCGAGGTCGGACAGACGCGCCTCGAGAACACCGGTCGTCGGGTTCATCAGGCGCGTGTAGATGTTCCCGATCTCGGCGAGTGCGAAGAGGTTCGCGGCGTGCGCCGAGTCGCGGAACTGGTACGACGTGGTCTGGTAGATCGGCACCGCGCGGGAACCCGTGGTGGGGTCGGGCTGCTGGCCGGCGTGGATCTGGCGGGTCTCGAAACCCCAACTTACGTTTGTCATAGGGCGACACCCTACGGGCTGATTCCTGACCAAACAAGTCGGAATTACAGAACCTCGGAAACCCTGCCCGAACAACGAAAAAGGGGCGCCGTCCGAAGACGACGCCCCTCTCGCGACGGTTCCGAGCCGGCGTCTGCCGGCGCGGGATGCGGATCAGCCGCCGGACACCTCGGTGACCGACTTCTTGCCCGCCGACAGCCACGGCATCATGCCGCGGAGACGCTTGCCGACTTCCTCGATCGGGTGCTTGGCACCCGCCTCGCGAAGTGCGTTGAAGTTGGCGCGGCCGGTCTCTGACTCCTTGATCCACTCGCGGGCGAACTTGCCGGACTGGATCTCCTTCAGGATCTTCTGCATCGACTTCTTCGTGGCCGGAGTGATGACGCGCGGGCCGCGGGTGACGTCGCCGTACTCGGCCGTGTC
This sequence comes from Actinomycetota bacterium, assembly GCA_041184385.1. Classification (GTDB taxonomy): domain Bacteria; phylum Actinomycetota; class Acidimicrobiia; order Acidimicrobiales; family Ilumatobacteraceae; genus UBA2093. The sequence continues at coordinate 9,512 of JBEGJV010000042.1, read as the reverse complement.
GGAAATCGAGTAGCGCATGCCGGTGATGCCCTCTTCGTACATGAGGTCGACGATGAGCTTCACCTCGTGGAGGCACTCGAAGTATGCCATCTCAGGCTGGTAGCCGGCCTCGGTCAGCGTCTCGAAGCCCGCCTGCACCAGCGCGGCAACGCCGCCGCACAGGACGGCCTGCTCGCCGAACAGGTCGGTCTCGGTCTCTTCGGTGAAGGTGGTCTCGATGACGCCCGAACGTGCGCCGCCGATTGCCTCTGCGTACGAGAGTGCGAGGTCCTTCGCCTGGCCGGTTGCGTCCTGCTCCACCGCGATGAGGCACGGCACGCCGCCGCCCTCGGTGTAGGTGCGGCGCACCAGGTGACCCGGGCCCTTCGGCGCGATCATGATGATGTCGACGCCCTTCGGCGGACGGATGCGCTTGAAGCGGATGTTGAACCCGTGCGCGAAGGCGAGTGCCTTGCCGGGCTTCATGTAGCGCTTGATCGACTCTGAGTACGTCTGCTTCTGCTCGGTGTCGGGCATCGTCAGCATGACGACGTCGGCCCACTTCGCTGCGTCAGCGATGGACTTCACGGTGAGGCCGGCGGCCTCTGCCTTTGCCCTGGACGACGAACCCTCGCGGAGGCCGACGACGACCTGCACACCGGAGTCCTTCAGGTTCAGCGCGTGGGCATGACCCTGCGAGCCGTACCCGATGATCGCGACCTTCTTCGAACGGATGAGTGCGGGGTCCGCATCCTTCTCGTAGTACATCCTTGCTGCCATCAGCTTGCCTTTCCCTTGTGGGCACGCGGGCGTGCCTCACGATCGAGTTTGGGCAGCGCCACCCGCCCCGTACGTTGGCTCTCCACGATGCCAAACCCCTTCAGCAATTCCTCAAAATCATCAAGTTTTTCAGGAGTTCCATCAAGGGAGATGGTGACCGCGTCTGCTCCGACAGCAAGAACCTTGGCTTCGAAGATGTTGGCGAGTTCGGCCACACGGCCGCGGGAATCGCCATCCGCTCGCACCGTGGCAACGATCAGTTCCCGCTCCACCGACTTGCGGGGGTCGAGTTCCGTGATGCGCACGACATCGATCAGTTTGAACAGCTGCTTCACGATCTGCTCGAGCGGTGTCGCCGAGATGTCGACGACGATCGTGATGCGGCTGTAGTCCTCGTCCTCCGTTGGCGCGACGGCCAACGAGAAGATGTTGTACCCGCGACGGGCGAAAAGGCCCGAGACGCGCGCGAGCACGCCCGGCCGGTTCTGCACGAGCACGGAAAGAATGTGGTGGTTGCGCGAGTCGCCGTACGGGTTGTTCGTGTTGATGCTCACTTCAGGAACTCCCTGCGGCTCTCCTGCGACGGGTGCAGGAGCACGTCGTCGTTGCTGGCGCCGGCGGGCACCATCGGGAACACCTTCTCGAACTCCTCCACGCGGAACTCGACGACGACGCTGCGGTCGTTGATGCTGTTCGCGCGCTCGATGGCAGCGTCGATCTCCTCGGCCGACTCGACGCGGATGCCGACGCAACCCATCGCCTCGGCCCACTTCACGAAGTCCGGGCAACCGGAGAGGTCCACTTCCGAGTAACGCTCGCCGTAGAACATCTCCTGCCACTGGCGAACCATGCCGAGGTAGGTGTTGTTCAGGATCGCGATCTTCACGTGGATGCCCTCGGTGGTGGCCGTGACCAGTTCCTGTGCGGTCATCTGGAAGCAACCGTCGCCGTCGATTGCCCACACCGTCGCCTCGGGGCGAGCAGTTTTCGCACCGATGGCTGCGGGGACGGAGAAGCCCATGGTGCCGAGACCGCCGGAGTTCACCCAGCTGTACGGCTTGTTGAACTTCCAGAAGAGGCTGCTCCACATCTGGTGCTGGCCGACGCCCGCCACGAGGATCGTGTCCTCGGGTGCCGCGTCGCGCAGCTTCTCCAGGCAGAACTGCGGCTTCAGGCGTGCGCCCGGCTCCGACGGTTCGTAGGTCAGCGGGAACTGTTCCTTCCAGCCGTTCACGCGGCTGCGCCACGGGGTGATGTCGGCCTGGGTCGTCCCCTCGGCCTGCAGTTCCTTGATTGCCTTCACGATCTCCTCGACGACGAGACGGCAGTCGCCGACGATCGGGACATCCGGCTTGCGCACCTTGCCCTGCTCCGCCGGGTCGATGTCGACGTGGATGATCTTCGCGTCGGGGGCGAACGTGGAGACCTTGCCGGTGACGCGGTCATCGAATCGCGAGCCGAGTGCGCACAGCAAGTCCGCCTTCTGAAGCGCGGTGATTGCCGTTGCGTTGCCGTGCATGCCCGGCATTCCGTAACACAGCTCGTGGTCGTCGGGGAATGCACCGCGCGCCATCAGCGTGGTGACGACCGGCGTCTTCAGCAGTTCCGCGAGTTCCTTCACCGCCTCGGCAGCGTGCGCCTTCAGCACACCGCCGCCAAGATAGAGAACCGGGCGCTCGGAGGCGAGCAGCATCTTTGCCGCTTCCTTGATCATGCGCGGGTGGCCCTTGGTGGTGGGGCGGTAACCGGGCAGTGAATCGAGCACGTCCTCGTCCGACGGCCAGTGCCATTCCATCGTGTTCTGCAGGACGTCCTTCGGCAGGTCGAGCAGAACCGGGCCGGGACGGCCCGTGGTGGCGATGTGGAACGCCTGGCGCACGGCGAGCGGGATGTCCTGGGCGCGCATGACGAGCTCGTTGTGCTTCGTGACGCTGCGGGTGATGCCGACGGTGTCGCACTCCTGGAAGGCGTCGGTCCCGATGGCAGTGGTGGAGACCTGCCCGGTGATGCACACCATGGGGATGGAGTCCATGAACGCGTCGCAGAGCGGGGTCACCATGTTGGTCGCGGCGGGACCGCTCGTGACCATGGCGACGCCGGGACGGCCGGTGACGTGGGCGTACCCCTGGGCCATGTGGCCGGCACCCTGCTCGTGACGCACGAGGATGTGGCGGATGCTCGACTTCAGGAGCGGGTCGTAGGCAGGCAGGATGCAGCCCCCGGGGAGGCCGAACATGACGTCGACTTTCTCCATCTCGAGAGCGCGGATCAGGGCTTCTGCTCCGGTCAGTGTCTCTTTCGCTGACATCTGGTCTCCTGTTTTCTGTGGCGGGTGTCTATTGAATTGGCATTCCGGGCCAAAAATGCCCCGAAAAACGAAAAAACCACCCCTATTTGGGTGGTCCGACGCGTGCATATGTGAACGGGCACGCGTCTAGATGACTACTACCTCAACGATTCGGGCGCGGAGTGCGGTGTTCATCGGGGGAAAGTCTGCCACGGGCCTCTCCCGGACCGCAACCCCCAAATTCCGCCCCGAGATTCCGGGACCAACCAGCATCAGCCGCCTTCTGTGGAGGCGGCGATCAGTGCGGGTTGGTCAGAACCAGTCCTTGTCCCCGTAGACGTACTCCATCTGGAATTGCTGGTCGTCCTTGGTCAAATAGAGAATCCCCTCGATCAGGGGAATGATCGTCAACACCCCGCACGAGACCAACGACAGGACCAGCTGGATGACCCCCGCGGTGCGCTGCTTGGACCCGCCCAGGTAGAACTTGTGGATTCCCAGTCCCCCGATGAAGATCGCCAGCAATCCTGCAGTCATCTTGTCCTTGGAAGGGGGCTGTTGCCACTGACCCTGCGGTGGATACTGACCCGGAGGCGGCTGCGGCTGCCATGACTGTTGCCCTGGCGGAGGAGGGGCCTGCCACTGACCTTGGTTCGACGGTTGTGGGGGCACGACGGTCGGCTGCGCGGGGGGAAACGCCTGCGAGGTTTGGGAATTGCCGACCATCTGGCCGCACTTGCCGCAGAACCTGCCTTCACCCATCTCGTGACCGCAATTGGGACAATTCATCAATTGCACCTTAGGGCACCGGCACTCCAAATGCAGCGTGCTCGCCCACTCGCGCCGCCGAGTCCCTATGGTTCCCGTCATGGAGATTGTCCGCACCCCTGATGACCGTTTCGAGAACCTGCCGGGCTGGCCGTACGCGCCGCAATACACCGAGATCGATGCCGCCGACGGCAGCGGCGCCACCATCCGCATCCACCACATCGACGAGGGCCCGAAGGACGCCGCCGAGACAATCCTGCTGGTGCACGGGGAACCGAGCTGGGGCTACCTGTACCGCCACATGGTGCCGGTCTTCGTGGCCGCCGGTCACCGCGTGGTCGTTCCCGACCTGCCCGGATTCGGCCGCAGCGACAAGCCCACCCAGATGTCCGACTACACCTACGAGCGCTTCGTCGTGTGGATGAACGACTGGCTGGCCCAGCACGACTTCGGACCGATGACGTTCTTCGGCCAGGACTGGGGCGGTCTCGTCGGCCTTCGCATGGTGACGGCGAACCCCGACCGGTTCTCCCGCATCGTTGTCGGGAACACGGGTCTCCCCACCGGCGACCGCCCGCCGACGGAAGCGTTCATGAACTGGCAGAAGTTCAGCCAGACGTCCAAGGAATGGCACATCGGCCGCATGGTGGAGGCAGCATGCGCAACGAAGCCGCTCGACCCCGCGGTGGTCGCGGCGTACGACGCACCGTTCCCCGAGGAGATCCACAAGGCCGGCTCGCGCATCTTCCCGTCGCTCGTGCCCACCGGCCCCGATGACCCGACGGCCGAAGCAAACCGTGCGGCATGGAAGGTGCTCGAGTCATGGACGAAACCGTTGTTGACCACGTTCAGCGACGGCGACCCGATCACCGCGGGCGGATACCGCATCTTCCAGGGCAAGGTCCCCGGTGCGCAGGGCCAGCCACACGTGACGATCGAGGGCGGCGGCCACTTCCTGCAGGAGGACAAAGGCGCCGAAATCGCGACAATCATGAACAGCTTCATCGCCGCAACCGCCTGACCATGGTGTGAAACCAGCCGCCAAACGGGGGCAGGGGTCCCCAATCGCATAGCCTCGGAACCATGTCTGAACCCCGTACCATCGCCCCCGCCGAAGGAAAGCTCGGCGTCCTCACCGTCGGTCTCGGTGCCGTGGCGACCACCCTCATCGCCGGCGTCGAACTGACGAGGCGCGGAATCGGCAAGCCGTTCGGCTCCATGACCCAGATGGGCACCATCCGGATCGGCAAGCGCACCGACGACGACACCCGCCTGATCAAGGACTTCGTGCCGCTCGCCAAGCTGGACGACATCGTCTGGGGTGCCTGGGACGTGTTCCCCGACGACGCCTACGTGGCCGCCTCGCGCGCCGGCGTGCTGGAGCAAGGCAAGCACATCGAGTCGATCGCCGACACCCTCCGCGACATCCGCCCCATGAAGGCAGCCTTCGAGCGCAAGTACGCCCGCAACCTGACCGGCGAGCACGTGAAGCCCGGCAGCAAGCGGGACATGCTGAACGCGATCCGTGCGGACATCAACGCCTTCCGCGACGAGAAGAAGGTCGACCGCATCGTCATGATCTGGTGCGCGAGCACCGAGATCTACATCGAGCCCGGGCCGGCACACCAGACCGTCGAGTCGCTCGAGGCGGCCATCGACGCGAACGACGAGACCATCTCGCCCGCGATGCTGTACGCGTACGCGGCGATCCTGGAAGGTGTGCCGTTCGCGAACGGCTCCCCCAACCTGGCCGTTGACACGCCGGTCCTGCGCGAACTGTCCACCAAGCTGAACGTTCCGATCTCCGGCAAGGACTTCAAGACCGGCCAGACCCTCATGAAGACCGTGCTCGCACCGATGGTGAAGGCCCGCCAGCTGGGCGTGTCCGGTTGGTACTCCACCAACATCCTCGGCAACCGCGACGGCGAGGTGCTCGACGCACCGGAGAACTTCAAGACGAAGGAAGAGTCGAAGCTGGGCGTGCTGGAGGACATCCTCGAGCCGGCGAAGAACCCCGACCTCTACGGCGACATCTTCCACAAGGTGCAGATCAACTACTACCCGCCCCGTGGTGACAACAAGGAGGGCTGGGACAACATCGACATCTTCGGCTGGATGGGCTACGACATGCAGATCAAGGTGAACTTCCTCTGCCGTGACTCGATCCTTGCCGCTCCGCTCGCGCTCGACCTGGTGCTCTACTCCGACCTCGCGCAGCGCGCGGGCCTCGGCGGCATCCAGGAATGGCTGAGCTTCTACTACAAGAGCCCGCAGGTGGCTCCCGGGCTGTACCCGGAGCACGACCTCTTCATCCAACTCACAAAGCTGAAGAACACGCTGCGCTGGATGATGGGTGAGGAAACCATCACCCACCTCGGCCGTGAGTACTACGACGAGATCTAGTCGCACAGTGCCCCGCAGACTCCGCGACTACCTGTACGACGCACTGTGCGTGCTCGTCTTCGTGGTCATCGGCACGCGCAACCACGACACCGACACCGGGCTCTCCGGGATCCTCTACGTGGCCGCCCCGTTCTGGATCGCGATGTCCCTCGCCCACGCTGCACCGTTGATGCAACGCGAGGCCAAGGCGTTGCCGCACGAGTACGTCGTCTGGGGTTACACGATCGTGATGGGCATGGTGCTGCGCAACCTGGTGTTTGACCGCGGCACCGCACCGGCGTTCGTGGTCGTCGCCACCTTGTTCCTCGGTGCCACGATGCTCAGCTGGCGCAGGCTCGCCGCCCGGTATTCATCGGGCGGCTGAGACCTCACACCCGGTCCGGACTAGTCGTTCGGCACGTCGTTCGGGTCGGGTGCGTCCTCGTCCCATTCGTCGGGCTTGATCCCGCCGAACAGGGGGAGGAACTCGTCGAGCCCGGCGCATTGACCGATGGCAACGAGCATGCAGTGGATCCCGGCCGCGATGCCGGCAACGTCGGCGGGGTTGTCGATGTCGACGATGAGATCGAGAGACGACTCGTCCACCATGATGCGGGCGTTGACCAACGTGTTGTTCATGGTCATCACCTCGCGCAGGAGCTGTTCGGTGACGAGACAGTTGTGGAGAACCTGGTTCGTGAGACGGATGCAGTCCGGTCCTGCGACCCCCTCGATCACCTGTGCGACGATGCTGACGTCCTCGTTGTCGAAACGGGTCGCGCCCTCGTCGAGAAAGAACAGGTCGATGTCGGCGTCGTCGTCATCCGGGTCGAAGTTCGCCTCCTGGAACCCGAAGTTCTGGAACGCGGCACGCAGACGACCACCCCATCGCTCGAGCCCCTCGTCCTGGACGGGGCACCACACGGCCCAGTCGAGCCCCGCGATGCTGAACATGTCCGGATTGAGCGAAGCATCGCACCCGAGAACGATTTCCTCCTCGTAGGACATCCCGTTCAGGAAGTTGAAGAGGGTCACGGGGTAGAACTTCACGTCGAAGTGGTTGATCCACGTTGAGGCCGTCGAGTACCCGGAGACACGCGGGCGGTCCCAGCGGGACCAGTCGGTGGTCCAGCGGATCATGTCACGGGTGGTGCTGATCGTGATGAATGCGGGCGGGCCGCCCATCTCGTCAATGGAGTGGAACATGTTGCGGTAGCCGCTGACCATGCGATCGACCACGTCCGAACGCACGGTCACCTTCTCGAACAGACGGTCGGACGACTTGATGCTGTACTCCAGGGGGTCGTACGGGGCGGGCGAGTGCACGTCGACGATCTCGTCGACGAACACATACTCGCCACCGGCTTTCGCCGTGAGCACCTCCTCTTCCTCGTTCAGGAAGATGGTCGCGGTCCCGTACGCATCGGCAAGTTCACCGACGGTTGCGATGAACATCAGCGGCACGGCAACCGGGGCGACAGGGTCGGAGTCCGTGCCGGCGGTGTCCACGAATGCCCGGGCCTTGAACCCCTCGGAGAACCAGCGACGAGTCGCCGGCCCCATCTTCTGGACCCAGACGGTCCCCTCAAAGTCACGACCGAGGAGCGCTCCGAAGGCCTGGAAGACGCGGCGCAGCTCGGGTGCCGTGACCACGACGTCCCACGCCGAACGGCGGTTCTCGAAGAGACCGATCTTCTCGGCATCCATGGTCACGCCCCCTTCTTGCGGAACTTGTACTTCTTGCGGCCGCCCAGGTGGACGGACTGCTCCGCCGAGGCGCGGTGCTTGTTGTGCGCCGGCTTCTTCTCCCGGAACATCTCCACCAGTTCGTACATGAACGACTGGCGCGACGGCAGCGAGCGGCGGACCTCGTTCAGCGAGATGCTCTCGCCGATCTTCTGGAAGGCGGTGCCGAGACGCAGGCTGTCGGCGAGTTCGACGTGGCACTTGACGGTGTTGTCCTCGTTCAACGAGAACCAGCAACCGGTTGCGGTGTTCGGGCACTCGCCGATGAGGTCGATGAGGTGGCGGTTGAGGTCACGAACGATGGGTTCGGCGTGCTGGTGGCGGAACTCGGCGTTCGCCATGATCTGTGCGAGATCTTCCTGATCGATGCCGTGTTCGGACGGGTTGAACCCGTTCGAGGGGTCGTTGGGGTGCGTGGACATGCAGATGCTCTTTCTCTAGTGCGGTGTGTTGTGTTGTGGTCAGAAACAATCCGGACCTTCGGCCCGGCAAATCAATTGCCGAGCGTCAGATTCGAGATCGTTTGCCTGATGGCCGCACTAGCTGCATCTGCTCTCCTTACGAAGCGATTGGGGCCACCCGAGAGCGGCAATTCCGAAATGAGGGAACGTGATTTAATCAAGTCTCCGGACAAATTGCAAGCGTGAAATTGTCAATTTGTCCCAAATAACCGTGACACACCCTTTGTCCACAGCCGGCCCGATTCCGGACCCACTCCAGACGGCGTACCCCATCACCGAACATCGTGACAAAGGGGTGTCTCATGGTTCGATACCACCGGCGGGAACGCCCAGTTCGGGGTGCGGGACGGACCCACAAGTACTGTCGGATTCTCGGCAATCCACAGGGGGCAGACATGGCGGAGAAGAAGCGCACTGGCGTGACAATGAAGGAACTCACACCGGTCTACCCGGGAGAGCCCACCGCCCCCGCCGGCACCCCGAACATCGTGCTCATCGTGTTCGACGACACCGGCTTTGCCGACTTCGGTTGCTACGGCAGCGAGATCCGCACGCCGAACATCGACCGCCTGGCCGCGGGCGGCCTGCGTTTCACGAACTTCCACACGACGTCGCTGTGCTCGCCCACCCGCGCCGCCCTCCTGACCGGGCGCAACCACCACGCGGTCGGCATGGGTTCGCTCGCCAACTACGACTACGGCTTCGACGGCTACCGCGGCAAGGTCACGAAGGACGCAGCGATGCTGCCCGAGATCCTGCGCCCGATGGGCTTCAACAGCTATGCCATCGGCAAGTGGCACCTCACGCCGATGCACCACATCGGCCCCGCCGGCCCGTTCGACCTGTGGCCGACGCAGCGCGGGTTCGACCGTTACTACGGCTTCATGGACGGCGCGATGAACCAGTGGGACCCGTTCCTCACCGAGGACAACCACCACGTCGCCAAGCCCGACCGCGAGGGCTACCACCTGACCGACGACCTCGTAGAGCACGCATCCGACTGGGTGTCATCGCAGAAGAGCCTCGAGCCGGAAAAGCCGTTCTTCATGTACCTCGCGTTCGGCGCCGGCCACTCGCCGCACCATGTCACGAAGGAACGCATCGCCGAG
>JBEGJV010000041.1:0-14699 GCA_041184385.1 Actinomycetota bacterium | reverse complement strand
GGCAATGGAGCCCAAGAGGGGAATCGAACCCCTGACCTACGCATTACGAGTGCGTTGCTCTACCGACTGAGCTACCTGGGCAGGAGCACCAAATCTACCCACTCACTCCGCAAGCCACACAAGCCCCGAACGTTGATTCTGCGGGCTGTCAGGGAGCAACAGGCGATCGTCAGGCAACCTTGATGGTCGTCTTTCTGACGGCAAGAACAACCGTATTGGTGACCCACTTGCCTCGCACTTTTGATCGAGTCGTGGCTACCTGAGTCATGTGGAGAATGCAGGTTGCTGCCCTGTTCGGTGTCACCACCGATGTTCCCCTGACACTGCAACCACCGGTAACCCTCCAGGTGGTCTTGGGTCCATTGAGCGGGGTGATCAACGAGTTCAACGGCAGTTTCTGGCCGCGCTTGGCGGAAGTGACGCCCGCTGTCCAGAGCGGGGCGTGACCTGCTTGGGAAGTTGAGCCCTGTGAGGCTCGGCCCCCCCCGGCTGTCACTGCTGATGATGCACCGCATGGCGAACCGGCGACCACGATGCACACCGTGCGCGATGCAACCGCCCCCTTTCCTCTGATGCGGTACTTCGTGCTCGAGGCTGAGCAGAACGTGAACTTCCCTGATCCCGTTGATGCCGTCTTGACTTGCGCACTGGCGACGCATCCCGAAGGCAGTCCGGTTGCGGCAACCGCGCCGCCGCCGAAAGAGGTGGTTGTGACCGAACCGCACGAGGCAGAGAGTCGGGCCGACACGGCGATGAGGCCACCCGTGTCCATGTCGCCGCACACGTTCTCGATGGTTGCCGTGAAGCCATCAACTGGCCGGTTGTTCTCGTCCTTGACATTGAACTCAAGTTCCACGATGCCGTTCTTGCCCAGGGGGATGTCGATTGCACTAGTACTCGGGTCAGCGTCAGTTGCGATGACGTCGACATGGGCCATGAACGGCAGATAAACCGTGCTGGATGGCCCGGTGAAGTTCGCACCGACGTTCACGTACAGGTCGCCGTCGTCGTACGACACCGTCGCATCGAATTTCGTGAAGCGTTGGCTCGGTGCAAAGGACTTGAAGACAACCGAGCCGTCACTTCCGGTCATGTATGTCGGGAGTGGCACGTAGCAGTAGACACAACCCAGCTGCCCGAAGTTCCCGAGCATGTCGGGTGCCCTGCTCGCCCATCTGCTTGTAGACGCAATCGAGCCGTTGTACGCGAACGGGATGAAGAGATTCCTGATTGCCACAAACGCACCGGGGACGGGCGTTCCGTCCGCATTGAGCACTGTGACGGTCCTGTCAATCAATGCCGGAGGGTCGGGGACCGTGACGATGGTGGTACCCGATGCACCAACTACGACAGTGATGGACGCTGCCTGCAGGATTGCACCGTTTGGAGCCGTTCCGCCCGAGATATCGAAAGTGACCGGTCCCGTCGCAAGAGTGGTGCGGACATTGCCGTCCGCATCGGTCTGCAGGGAACTGTTGATCGAACTTCCGAGGGAGCCCGGAACATCAGGAGCCGTCCACTTCATGGTCGCCTTGGAAAGTGGCACTCCCGAGGCGGTCTCGACCCTGACGGGTGCAAAAGTCCGGATTGTGCGACTCCCGGATTCCACGACAAGCGGAATCACATTCGGGGAGTTCGTGGCGGCAGTGACCCTGCTCACGGAGAAGTAGGTCCCGAACGATGACTCGCTGAAGGCAGCAATCGGGGACACTTGCGGTGGAATGGGGTCGGAGCACGCACAGGTGAACTTGGTTGCCGTCACCCTGAGAACCCCATCGGGAAGAAGCACAACGATTCCTGTTGTGTACGGCCCGGGCGCAACGAAGATCGATGTCGGCTGGGGCATCACACCCATCGGAAAGAGTTGAACGTCGCCGGTCTTGAAGTTCTCGCAGTACAGGGTGTCGCCGGAGTAGAAACACGTGAGAAAGAGCATGTTCGGGATGTAGACGCGGGTCGAGGCATCCAAGCTGGAGAACGTCGTGGAGATCGTGATGGTGCCCATGCTGAACTCGAGGCACGAGGTGGTCGAACCTGCGACGCAGAAGCGGATTCCGTCTGCGGAGTTGCCCAGGAAAGCAAGGTCTCGTGCCCCGGTGACACGGCTGTCAAATATCGTCCCCGGTCTGTCGAGGTAGAGACACTTGATTCCGCCCCCCGTTGTGAGGACGCACACCGGCGTGGAATAGGAGTTGGTGGCGGTCCTCACTGGGTTCTGCCCGATGATTGCTTTTGCGACATCGCTGATTCCGAGGTCAACCCATGCCGTGCTCGAGAACTTTGCTGGGTAGTTTCCCGTGGTTCCGAATCCGTATCCGACGCACTTCACCCGTCCGGAGATGACAACACATGTGGCCGAGTTAGAGACGGTCACATCCGTCGCACCGGCGACTTGCTGGTTCCCCTCCATGGCCCATACCAGGGCCGTCCTGCTGTTCACGGTTGTCCCGTCACCCAGTTGGCCGTACTCGTTGGAGCCCCAACACCGAACAGCACCACCTGTCACGATGGCGCAACCTTGCTGGTCAAAGTTGACGGCGTCAATCTTTGACGCATCCGCCAGCGCGCTCTGGAAGTTGGATTGTCGCGCAAACCCCGGGACCCTTGATGACGGGACCTGACAACTCGACACGCATCCTGCCGGTTTGCCGTCCACCTCAATTGCCTCGATCTTGAAGACACTCGGGCCTGGTTCGGCAGGCGTAGCACTGGTCCCCTGACTGGGGGTCGCAAGAATTGTCGTCCCTGCCAATGCAAGGATTCCGGCCAAACGGGTGATGGGCTTCATGCCGGTGACGCTAACGAATCAGCGTCATGCGCGTGTGTCTCACCGTCCCTCGGAAAAAAAGGAGTCGTCGTTCGGGGTTGGCTGGTTGGCCTCAGGGCTTCAGGGTCTTGATGACCTTGCCGCTGGCATCCTTCACCACGTAGGACGTGCCCTTCTTGTGGAGTGTCACCACCGAGTTGGCGCCCTTCTTGCCGGACACCGACTTCACCAGGGTCAACTTGGATCCGATCTTCTTGTACACCTTGAATTTCGCGGCAGCGCCGAGAGTGACCGTGATGGTGCACTTGCCGGCCTTCACCTTTGCCGATGCAGATGCGGTGGCCGACGAACCCGCGGAGTACTTGGCAAGCAACTGCTGGGCCAGTTTGCTGGTGACCTTGTATGTGGGGTTCGAGAAGGTCATCTTTGCGACGTCGATCAACAAGCCCGCAACCGGGGAAGTCACAGCCGTGGCGGTGTAGGTGCCGGCGGCAAGATCCTGTGCCGCGCCGCCGTTCTCCGATGACTCGGTGCGTGACACGCTCATGTTCTGTGCGATCGTCGCGAGCGGAATCGTGTCGGTCCCGTCACCGAAACACGAACGTGCGGTGGCCTCGGGGATGAATGCCTGCAGGTTGCCCTCGTTCACGGTGACTCCGTCGGCGCGGAAGTGGGGCGTGCCGCTCATCGTGACCTCGAGCGAGGGGGGAGTCGAACTGCTCGATGACCCACCTGGCATGTTTGCACCGCCGTCCGAATTGCCCGAGTAGTTGCCGTTCGAGCTCGAGTCGGCTCCCTTCGTCGCGCACGTGAGGTTCATGTTGTACCCGTTCACGTTCGCGCCGATCCACGTCCCCTTCGACAGTGTCTGCCAAGAGGTGAGGGACGTGGTGGTGAACTCCACGTGCTGGATGACGGTTCCCGCGATGTCACGGTCAGCCTTCGAGATCTTGCACTGGTTCCACGTCTGTTCGGTCAGGTTGGCGCACTCGTTGTGCGCGGCGGCGAATGCCGCCCAGCCCTGGTAGTTGACCTTTGCGATCGGTGATGCCTTGACGATTGCGGTGACGGTCGTGCCGCTGTCCTGGAAGCTGACCACCTTCGAGTAGCCGGTCATGCGCGTCGCCGTGTCGCCGGACTTGAGAGGCATCGTCAACTTGAACTGCAGGCCGGCGTCCACCACGGCCTTGCCCATGTCGTCTGTCCCTCCGCTCGCGGGCTGGATGATGAACCAGTACGACTGCGAACTGACCGACGAACCGGCACCGCCGAGGTTGCGGCACACCTGCGCCGCGAACTTCTTCGTGCTGTTGTCCGGGTAGGTGAACGTGTACGTGGCAGCTGACGTCCACGTTGCCCCGTTGTCAGCCGAGACCTCGAGCATCGGCTTTGTCCAGTCCCATGTGGCGGTGTTGGCGTCGGCATTCGGTGCCGAACACTGGGTGGAGGTGAGAAGGCCCTCACCCGGAGATGCGGCCTTCACCACCTTCGCGGCAGCCGGTGCAACGGATGCAAGTGGCGCAAGAGCGATTGTCGCCACGGCGGCGAGGGTACGGATGGAACGGAAACGCTTGGTCATGGCGGCCTCCTGAAAAGTGTTCGTGCCCCAACCGTACGCCCGGTCGGGCGACGTGTGAAGAGCCAGACGGCAAAACCCCGTCAAATCCCGCCCCCGTCGGGGTGCCAACCGGGGCTTGACGCGCCGGGCAAGACCCGGGGGTCAGTTCTCGAGGAACTCGAGTGCGGCATCCGTGGTGACGGACGGCAGCGACCAGACGAGGTTGCGCAGCATGATCGCCTCGTTCACGTTCAGCCCGAGGTGCCCGAGGGACTCGTGGATGCGCTCGACCGCGGAGATGTACGCCTCGGGGTGGTGGATGTTCGGGTTTGACACCAGTTCGTCCCTGTACACCGATGCGACCTCGGCAAGCCCGGCGCGCAGTTCGTCGGTGCGGTGACGGCGCACCTCGCGCTTGTGCCGGTCCTCCAGAGTCTTCTTGCCGCCGCGCTTCACACCCATCGCGTTGAGATTGGCCTCGAGGTCGGCCGCTTCCTGCTCGTGACGTCGCAGCAGGGGCTCGGCGGCATCGTCGATGAGCCCGAGAATCTCCTCCACAATCGCCAGGACCGTTGCCCCGGTGCCGTCGACTCGGCGTGGGATGTTGGCGAAACGTTCACGGCGGTGGACGAGTTGTGGGTCGCTTGCCACGAGGCGTGCGCGGTCGAGACTGCCGTGCGCCGACTTCGCCGCGGCCTCGGCGGTCGAACGGTTGATACCGCTTGCCACCAGCGCTTCCACGATCTGATTGTCGTTGAGCACGCCGAAGTGCACGGTGAAGCACCGTGACACGAACGTGACGAGGAGATCGATCATCTGGTCGGCGAGCAGGATGAGGAACACCCCGTCTGCCGGTTCCTCGACGGTCTTCAGCAGTCGCACAACCGCGCCGGGCTGCATGAGATTGACCTCATGCATGATGATGACCTTGCGCCTGCCCTCCACCGCCGTGGTGCCGGCCATGGCAACGATTTCCTTGGCCTGTTCCGCGAGGATCGAGGCACCATCGCGGTACACCTCGTGTACGTCGGGGTGGGCGCTGCGCATCACCAGCTCGTTGGTGCGGTCGGTCGTGTCGTCGGTGCCGCTCAGCAGGGTTGCGGCGAATGCGCGGGCCGCGATCTCCTTGCCGTCACCTTCGGTGCCGAGGAAGAAGTAGGCGTGCACCGGGTTCTGCGACGAGTGCCTGAGCAGGTCCACCGCGGCCGCGTGGCCCACCACGCTCTGCCAGACCGATGTGCCGGTGCCCGATGCCATGTGCGAAGACTACAAAGAGAGTCTGTCAGTGACCTGACGACGGATGTCGGCCTCGACGTCGTCCTTCGGGGCAGTGCCGTCGATCACGATCCAGCGCTGCGGGTCGGCAGCCATCAGTTCGTGGAAGCCGTCGTTGATGCGGGCGAAGAAGTCGGCACCCTCGCGTTCGAATCGGTCGAGGTTGCGCTTGGCGAGCCGCTCATTCAGGATCTGGGTGGGCACGTCGATGAACACCACCACGTCGGGCAGCCGTCCGTTCAGCGCCCAGGTGCTGATGGACAGAAGTTCGGTCGTGCCGAGCCGGCGTCCGTACCCCTGGTAGGCGAGCGTCGAGTAGATGCTGCGGTCGCTCACCACGTGCTGGCCCCGCGCGAGAGCAGGTTCGATGATCTCGGCCATGTGCTGGGCGCGGTCGGCGGCCATCAGCAATGCCTCGGTGCGGGGGGCGAGGTCGGTGTTCTCTGTGTCGGCGAGTATCCCGCGCAGCAACGAACCGATGCGCGTGCCACCCGGCTCGCGAGTGATGACGGCGTCGAGATGCTCACCGAGGCGCTTCGTGTGCGTGCTCTTGCCGCAGCCCTCGAGACCCTCGAGCGCGACGTAGCGAGCGGTCACTCGTCCTTCTTCTTTGCCGCCGCCTTCTTCGGCGTGGCCTTCTTCCTGGCGGGGGACTTCTTCGCGGCAGCCTTCTTGACTGGGGCTTTCTTCGCGGGAGACTTCTTGGCTGCGGTCTTCCGTGCGCCGGACTTCTTCTTCGGCCCGCCGTTCTCGGCGATGTACTCGCGGCGCAACTGCAGCAGTTCGTACGCCCGCTCGTTCGTCATGGCCTCCATGCGGTCACCGCGCGTGAGACCGGCGTTCGTCTCGCCGTCGGTGACGTAGTCACCGAAGCGGCCTTCCTTGCCCACGACCGGTCTGCTGCTGACGGGGTCGTTCCCGAACTCGCGCAACGGCGGTTTTGCCGCGGCGCGACCGCGTCCGAACGTGCGCGGCTGTGCGAGGAGCGCGAGTGCCTCGTCGAGGGTGACGGTGAGGAGCTGCTCCTCGTTCTGCAGCGAACGGCTGTCCTTGCCCTTGCTGACGTACGGACCGAAGCGGCCGTTCTGTGCGGTGATCGGTTCACCGTCCGCCGGGTCGGTGCCGAGGGTGCGCGGCAGCGACAGCAGGTCGATCGCGTCCTTCAGCGTGATGCGGTCGATGTTCATGGTCTTGAACAGCGACGCCATCTTCGGCTTCTCGAGACCCGCGGGCGGCTCGTCCATCGTTCCCCACTGCACGTACGGGCCGTAGCGACCTGACTTCGCGAACACGGGGTGGCCGTCCCAGTCACCGATCGGCACGTCGCCCTTCGGCGCCTTCAACAGGTTGATGGCCACCTCGAGCGTGAGTTCGTCCGGGGCGAGAAGGTCGGGGACGCTCGCGGTGTTCTCGCCGCTGCGCACGTACGGTCCGTACAGACCCGGCTTCACGATGACTTCCTCGCCGGTCTCCGGGTTCACGCCGATGTCGAAGGTGTTCACGGCGGCGGCGTCGATGCTGTCGAGCTTCGCGGCGACGATGTCGCGCAGACCGGTCTCGTCGTCCTCGCCGAAATAGAAGTGGTGCAGCCACCTCTCCTTCTGCTGCTCGCCGTTCGCGATGCTGTCGAGGTCGGCCTCCACGTCGGCGGTGAACTGGTAGTCGACGAGCTTGTCGAAGTTGTCCTCCAGCAGGCGGATGACGGAGAACGCCGTCCACGTGGGGACGAGCGCTGTTCCCTTCTTCCAGAGGTAATGGCCGCGGTCCACCATGGTTGAGATGATGGACGCCCAGGTGGAGGGGCGGCCGATGCCGCGTGCCTCGAGCTCCTTCACGAGTGACGCCTCGGTGTAGCGGGCGGGCGGCGTGGTGGTGTGGGAAGTGGACCCGTACTCGCGCACGTCCACCGGCTGGCCCTTCGTCAACGGCGGCAACAACAACGCGTTCTCGTCGTCGGCGGGTGTTTCGTCCTCGTCGGTCGACTCCTCGTACGCCCGACGGTAACCCTGGAACTTGATGGTCGTGCCGCTGGCGGCGAACTCGCAGTCGGTGCGGTTGCTGTCGTTTGCCGTTGCACCGAGGCGCACGCTGACGGTGGTTCCCGCTGCGTTCGGCATCTGAGAGGCGAGCGTGCGCTGGTAGATCAACGTGTAGAGACTGAGTTCGTGACCGCGCAGCTCGCCTGCGACCTTCTCGGGCGAGCGGATCGGCAGTGCGGGGCGGATCGCCTCGTGTGCCTCCTGTGCGTTCTTCGACTTGTTCGCGTAGGTGCGCACGGGGCCGTTCACGAAGTCATCGCCGTACTCGGCCCGGATGTGCGCGCGCACGTCGGCGATTGCCTCGTCCGACAGGTTCGTCGAGTCGGTGCGCATGTAGGTGATGTAGCCGCGCTCGTACAGGGCCTGTGCCGTGCTCATCACCTGGCGGCTGGAGAGGCGCAGCTTGCGACCTGCCTCCTGCTGCAGCAACGACGTGGTGAACGGTGACTTCGGCGACGAGGTGTAGGGCTTCTCGTCCACAGATCGCACGGTGAGCGGCACGTCCTTCAATCCGGCCACCAGTTCGGATGCACGACCCGCATTGACCACGAGCACCTGCTCGGCGGCAGTGCCCTGCCCATCGAAGTCCTTGCCGGTGGCGACGCGCGTGCCGTTCAGCGACACAAGCTTCGCCGTGAACGACGGAACGGTCTCGGTGACCGCCTCGAGGGAGAAGTAATCAGCCGCACGGAACGCGCGGCGCTCGCGCTCGCGGTCGACGATGAGGCGCAGCGCCGGGCTCTGCACGCGTCCGGCCGACAGACCACGGTTGACGCGGCGCCACAGGACGGGGGAGACCTCGTACCCGTACAGGCGGTCGAGGATGCGGCGGGTCTCGGCGGCGTCCACCAGGCCGTAATCGATGCCGCGCGGGTTCTCGAGGGCGTGCTGGATGGCGGTCTTGTTGATCTCGTGGAACACCATGCGGTGCACCGGAACGCGTGGCTTCAGGTACTCGAGGAGGTGCCAGCTGATCGCCTCGCCCTCCCTGTCCTCGTCCGTTGCCAGGTACAGGGCGTCGGCGTCCTTCAGGGCGGCGCGCAGTTCCTTGACCACGTTTCGGCCACGGTCGGTCAGCTCGTAGGAGGGCTTGAAACCGTTCTCCACGTCGACCGCCAGACCCTTGCTGGGCAGGTCCGCCACGTGGCCCACCGACGGCCGGACGTCGAACTCCGGGCCGAGGTACTGGGCGATCGTCTTGGCCTTGGCGGGCGATTCGACGATGACGAGGGACTTGGCCATGGGTGGACAGGGTAAGCGCGAAAAAGTCGGTTTCTCCTCACCTCTTCACGAAACCCTTGTGGCACAAGGGTTTGCCAGGCACCGCCCGTCAACCCCGCGATGAGAGGCCGTCCGCGGACCCCTCGGGGACCGGGAACGGACGCACGAGATGGGTCAGTGAATGGGGTGGAGCGGCTCGTGGTGCTTGCCCTCCACGTCGATGCGGGGCAGCACCTTGTCCAGCCACTTCGGGATCCACCAGTTGCGGGCGCCGAGAAGTTCCATGGTGGCGGGCACCAGGATCATGCGGACGACGGTCGCGTCCACGAACACGGCGACGGCCATTCCCATGCCGAACAGTTTCAGCTGGCGGTCCGGGGCCAGCACGAAGGCGGCGAACACGCACACCATGATCAGGGCGGCAGCCGTGATGACCCGGGCCGTTGCCGCAACGCCGTCGGCCACGGCGGTGAAGTTGTCGCCGGTGCGCTGGTACTCCTCTTTCATGCGCGACAGCAGGAACACCTCGTAATCCATCGACAGGCCGAACACGATCGCGAAGAGGAACATCGGCGCCCATGACTCCACCGGCCCGGGCTTGCCCACGCCGAACAGGTCGGCCATCCATCCCCACTGGAACACCGCGACGATCACGCCGTAGCTGGCCCCGACGGAGAGCAGGTTCATGAACACGGCCTTCAGCGGCACGAGGACGCTGCGGAACACGGCCATGAGCAGGAAGAAGGAGAGGACGAGCACGATGCCGATGAGGTACGGCAGACGCTGGCCGAGGTACTCGGAGAAATCGATGCCCGATGCGGTGAATCCACCCACGTACGCGGTCGTTCCCGATGCGGGGATCACCGTGTCACGGAGGTTGTGGACGAGGTCGCTAGTTTTCTCGTCCTGCGGTGACGTGGTGGGGTAGGCAATGACGAGCGCGACCTTGTCGCTGCCCATCGGCACGGGCACGGCCGCAGCGACACCGTCGGTCGAGCCGATCGTCTTCGCGAACGAGGCGAGCTTCGCCTTGTCACCCGCTGTGTCACCCTCGACCGCGATGTACAGCGGACCGTTGAAGCCCGGGCCGAAGCCCTCGCTGATGAGGTCGTAGGCCTTGCGCACGTCGGTGTTCTTCTCGGCGTTGCCGAAGTCGCTGAACCCGAGGCGCAGCGAGAACATCGGGATGGACAGCGTGCCGAGCAGGACGAACGCCGCAACAAGGGAGCGCCACGGGTGGTGCTGCACGACGCGGCTCCACCGCCACCAGATGGTGTGCTGGTGGTTGTTCTGGGCGCGGTGCGGCAACGGCCTGCGCAGTGCCGGCACGAAGAACCGGGCGACCATGATGACAACGCCGAGAACGACACCTGCGAGGAAGATCGCGGCGGCGTGCGTGAAGATGCCGATGATCGCGCCGAGCACGATCGAGGTGAGGGTGGCGACCGCTGCGTACGACGTGTTGTCGATGCGGTTCCCGAGCATTGCGAGCAGTGCGGGGAGCAGCGAGATCGCGGCAACGATCATGACCGCGACACCGATGGCCATGGCGACGGCGAAACCGGTGACGAACGAGAGACCGACCGACATCAACCCGAGCAGGGCGACGATCACGGTGATGCCGGCGAACACCACCGCGCGGCCGGAGGTGTCGATGGCCTCGACGACGGATTCCTCCACGGAGAGTCCGTCGTGCAGGGCCTCGCGGAAGCGCGTGACGATGAAGAGGGCGTAGTCGATGCCGACGCCGAGACCGATCATGGCGACCATCGACGTCGATTCGTTCGGCATTGTCATCATGTTCGAGACGAGCGCGACGAATGCCGACGCAATGAGAAGCCCGATGAGCGCGATGCCGATGGGAAGACCCATGGCGATGACCGACCCGAACGCGAGGACGAGGATGATGACGGCCGCGAGGAGACCGAGTGCCTCGCTCTCGGGCATCGCGAAGACCGCGAACATCTCGCCGCCGAACTCGACCTGTGCGCCCGTGGCGACAAGCCCGGCCGACGCGGTGCGGGCCCTGTCACCGAGCGCATTCAGTTCCGTTCGCTGCACCTTCTCCACGCTCATCTGGATGAAGCCGATGGTGCGGTCGCGGTTCACCTGGTTCGGGAAGTCGTACGGGCTCTGAGCCTTCACGCCGGGCAGCTTCGACAGTTCGGCGACGGTGGTCCCAATGGCTGCCTTGATGGCGGGGTCGTCCAGGCTCTTCGTCTTCACCACGACCTGCGCGGTGAAACCGCCCTCGCTGGGGTTCACCGTGGCGAGGAGATCCTGTGCCTGCCGGCTCTCGCTGTTCGTTCCGCTGAACTCGGTGCGGTACGCATTGCCGACAGAGCCGCTGACTGCGGTGATGAGGATGGCGATCGGCAACCAGATGCCGAACACCATCAATCGACGGTGGCGGACAGCGAACGTGGCAAGACGACGGAGCACAGGGGGTCTTGTGTTGGGGGTCAGCGCACAAGGCTAGGGACGGCGCGTCGGGCAGTCAGGGAGCGGCGGTACGGTTTCTGCAGATGGAAGCACATGTCACACCGACCTCGGACGGCCCGGCCGTTCTTGACGGCCGGGTGACGCGACTCGACCGAGGCTGGAGCACGGTGTTGATGCTCGACGGGCGGTCGATCCGCGTGCGCAACATCGGCATGGAGGTCGCCGTCGGTGACCACATCCGTGTGGATGCGAACGAGGAACGTGTCGAGGAGGTGTTCGAGCGCCGCAGCGCGCTGACGCGCCGCAACAGCTTCGAGGGTGCACGTGCGCTGCGCCAGATCGTCGCCTCGAACATCGACACGGTGTTCCTCCTCCATGCGGTCACCTCCCCTCCGAACGAGCGCCGGCTCGAGCGCGAGCTCGTGCTCGCCTTCGACAGCGGTGCGCAGCCGGTGATCGTTCTGACGAAGTCGGACGCGGTCGACGCGCAGTACGCCGACGAGGTGCGCACGACACTGTCGGCGGTGTCGCTTGATGTCCCCATCATCACGGTGAGCAGCCGCACCGGTGACGGTCTCCCGGACGTGCGCGCATACTGCGGTGCCGGGAACACGGTCGCGTTCATCGGGGCGAGCGGCGTGGGCAAGTCGACTCTCGTGAATGCACTCGTCGGCCGTGAGGTGCAGCGCACGGGTGAGGTGCGCGACGACGACCAGCGCGGCCGTCACACCACCGTCGCGGCAGAACTGATCGGGTTGCCTGACGGTGGTTGGCTGCTCGACACGCCCGGGCTCCGTGCGGTCACGCTCTGGACGAGCGGAAGGGGAATCGAGCGCGCGTTCAGTGATGTGTTCGACATCGGCGACAACTGCAGGTTCCGTGACTGCAAGCACCTGGACGAACCTGGGTGCGCGGTGAACGAGGCGATCGAGGCGGGGACACTGCCGCGCATCCGGCTCGAGTCGATGCGGCGGCTCGTGGCCGAGGAACTGGCCCTGGAGGAGGAGCAGCGCGAGCGCGAGAAGGCGTTCGACAAGCGCGGCGCCAGGCGCCGACCCGGTCAGCGCGGCGGTTGAGGGTCAGCGGAAGCGGATGCCGACGACGGCACCGCCGCCCGCGTTGTCCCGCACGAACGTCTCGCCGTCGTTGTCCTCGGCGCACTGACTGACGATGGCGAGCCCGAGACCGGAACCCGGCATCGACCGCGTGTGCACCGCTCGGTAGAAGCGGTCGAACACGTGCGGCTTGTCGACATCGGGGATGCCCGGTCCCTTGTCGCGCACCTCGACCGACATGTCGGCGACCCACACCTGCACCTCGCCCGCGCCGGCCGAGAATTTGATGGCATTGTCGACGAGGTTCGACACCGCACGCTCCAGTTGGTGCGGACGCGCGACGACGATCGTGTTGGCGCCCGTGTGGAGCGTGACAGGGATGGAGGTGCGGCGCTGCGCGCGTGACACGACCTCGGTCGCGATGTCGATGAGATTCACGGGGATTGCCTGCTCGTTCGCGCGGTGGTCCGTCGCCAGCGAGCTGAGCTCGGAGCTGAGTCCCGTGAGTTCGTCGATCTCGGCGCGGATGTCGGCGAGGATCGCGTTGCGGTCGGCATCGGACAGGTCGGCGCGCTCGAGAAGCTCGGTGTTCGCTCGCAGGCTGGTGAGCGGCGTGCGAAGTTCGTGGCTGGCGTCCTGCACCAACTGGCGTTGCCTCGCGACGCTGTTGCGAAGGGCAGTCAGCATGGAATTGAAGCTCCTCACGAGCGTGCCGACCTCGCCGGCACCGCCTGCCGGGATGTCATGCGTGAGGTCCTGCGTCTCGGCGATTGATTCGGCTGCCGACGCGAGGTTCTCGATGGGCTTCGAGATGCGGCGCGCGAACAGCCACCCGACGAATGCCGCGATGATCACCTGGACGGCCGCCAGCAACGGGAACCACCGTCGCATCCCGGTGCGTGCCTCGACCACGACCTGCGTGTCCTTGGCCAGTTGCAGCAGGCTGCCGTCGCCGAGAGCGACCGTGAGCGTGCGGAAACGGTGACCGCCGATGATGAGGCTCGAGCGGTGGACGCGCTTGCCGCCCGGGCTCAGTTGCTTGTCCGCGTCGGACAGCGGCAGCTCGGGGTACTCCTGCCGTTTCATGATCTGTCCGTTCGGCAGGCGCACCTGTGTGATCGCGTCGACCTCCGTCTGCATGATCGCCTGGTTGGCGGGGCCACGGCCGAATGCGTCGCCCCACATGAAGCTGGGATTGTCGACGATGTTGATGATGCGGGACGCGCGCTGGTTGAGCGAGGTGTCCACCTGCTTCTCCAGCTGCCCGGACGCGATTGAGTAGGCACCGATGCTCATGGACATGGTGAGCACCAGCACCAGCAACGCGGTGACGATGGCGAAGCGCGTGCGCAGGTTCATGATTCCTTCACCGTGTATCCGACGCCGCGCACCGTGAACACCACGCGTGACTCGTTGTTCTCCTCGGTCTTGCGCCGGAGGTAGCCGATGTACACGTCGAGCGACTTCGACGATGTCTCGAACTCGTAGCCCCAGATTTCCTCGTAGATCTGCTCACGGGTGAACACGATGCCCGGCTTCTGCATGAGCATCTCGAGCAGGTCGAACTCGGTCTTCGTGAGCGTGAGCACGCGGTCACCACGCTTCACCTCGCGCGTGTTGGGGTTCAGCACGAGGTCACCCACGCGCATTGTCGATGCTGTCGCCGACGCCGTGCCGCGCCGCAGCAACGCACGGCACCGAGCGAGAAGTTCGTCGACGGCGAAAGGCTTCACCAGGTAGTCGTCGGCGCCCGCGTCGAGACCGGCGACGCGGTCACCGACCTCGTGACGCGCGGTGAGCAGCAGGATCGGGATGGAGATGCCGCGGTGGCGCGCCTCACGGCACACGCTGAGACCGTCCGCGAACGGCATCATCACGTCGAGCACGGCAAGGTCAGGGGTGTGGCGGGTGAGGGCCTCGAGGGCAGCAGCACCGTCCCCGACCGAGGTGACGGCATAATTCTCCAGCTCCAGCACGCGTTCCACGGCCTTGCGCACGGAGGGGTCGTCCTCTGCGATCAGCACTCTCGGGGTGTCCATGTCCTGCACGGTATCCCTTGTGGCACAAGGTTTTCCGAGGGATGGACCGATTCTTCCCAACCTCTTACCTAACTCGGGTTAACTCCTTACCTAGCAGGGCGAAAGTGATTGCCAGCCGGGAACAACCGGTGAGCAACCATCACAACAAAGGAATCCCCAACCATGAAGAACAAGTCCCGTTTCACGAAGATCGCAGTGGCAAGCGGTCTCATCGTCGCGTCCGGCGCGGCCGTCTCCGGGCCGCTGGCGGCGCTCGTCGTGCCGCTCGTGGTGCTCGTCGCGCTCGCGCTCGCCGGCCTCGCG